>JAKAKK010000074.1 GCA_021813525.1 bacterium | reverse complement strand
AGATGAAAGCGTTACTGCCTTTTTAAATAAACCGATAAAGGAGGAGAATAAAATTGCTGCACATAATTAAAAAATCGCCGTACGAATCTTCCGCTCTTAAGGACGCCGTAAACTATATAGGGCAAAACGACGACGTAGTATTGCTGGTAGAAGACGGAGTATATGCCGTTAAAAAGGGCGGCAAATTTGAGGAATTATTAAAAAATCTGGCGCAAAAGAATAACGTTTATTGTCTTCTTGCGGATATAAAAGCAAGGGGAATACAAGAAAGCGAAATAGCGGAAAATATAAAAGTCATAGATTACAAAGGATTCGTAGAAAAAGTAGTCGAACATAATCCTATGACCTGGTCATAAAATAGTTGTTGACATTTTGAACAAATAATATTAAATATATAGAATTAAATTAAGAGCTAAAATCTTAAAATCCTAAAAATCGCAATAATAATTCATTCTGGAGGGACAATATGGCATTAGTAAATCCGCACGGTAAAGAAAAAAAATTAAAACCTCTGCTTTTGTCCGGCAATGAACTTAAAGAGGCAAAAGAAAAGGCAAAAAATCTTAAAAAATTGCCTATGACTTCAAGGGAAACATCGGATTTAATAATGCTAGGAATAGGCGCATTTACTCCGCTGGAAGGATTTATGGGGAAAAAAGACTGGCAGGGCGTCGTGGATAACTACACTATGGCAGACGGAACTTTCTGGCCTATACCCATTACTCTTTCCGCCACAAAAGAATTATCCGACGAAATTAAAATAGGCGAGGAAGTCGCGCTTGTCGATTTTGAGACCTCCGAAATTATAGGGATAATCGCCGTATCCGAAAAATATTCTATAGACAAGGCGTATGAGTGCCAAAAAATATTTAAAACGACCGATATGGAGCATCCCGGAGTTCAAAAGGTTATGGCTCAGGGAGACGTCAATATCGCGGGTAAAGTAAAAGTATTAAGCGAAAGCACTTATCCCGAAGAGTTCAAGGATATATATATGCGTCCGGCAGAAGTAAGAAAATTATTCGAAGAAAAAGGCTGGAACACGGTTGCGGCATTCCAAACAAGGAATCCTATGCACCGCTCGCATGAATATCTTGCCAAGGTTGCCGTGGAAACTACAGACGGCGTTCTCATACACCAGCTGGTCGGCAAATTGAAACCCGGCGATATCCCGGCCAATGTAAGGGCAGTTGCCATAGATACTTTGATAGATAAATATTTTGTCAAAAATACAGTCGTTCAAGCAGGTTACCCTATGGAAATGAGATATGCGGGACCGAGAGAAGCTCTTTTGCATGCCGTTTTCAGGCAGAATTACGGCTGTTCTCATCTTATCGTCGGAAGAGACCATGCGGGAGTAGGCGACTACTATGGACCTTTCGATGCCCACAAGATATTCGACGAAATCCCAAAAAATGCTCTTGAATTAAAGCCTTTAAAAATGGACTTGACGTTTTACTGCCATAAGTGCGACGGTATGGCATCTACAAGAACATGCCCCCACCCTAAAGAAAACAGGCTGACCTTAAGCGGTACGATGCTTAGAAAACTGTTATCCGAAGGACAGGAAGTCCCCGACCACTTTTCGAGGCCGGAGGTTTTATCTATATTAAAAGATTATTACGCTTCGCTCGCTAAAGAAGACAAAGTAGAAATTAAGCTCCACAAAGCGGCGAAAGGAGAAATTTAATTTCTGTTATAAACCGGATTAATTTTATATTATTCCGCTTACGATGCGGATAATATATCGTTTTATATATAAAAATAATATATTAATGAGGAGGTATGAAAATGCCAAGTTTTGTAATTACGGAAAAATGCGACGGTTGTAAGGGAAGGGATAAGACTGCATGCCAGTATATCTGTCCTAACGACCTCATGGTTCTTAACAAGGACATTATGAAGGCTTACAACCAGGAGCCGGACCAGTGCTGGGAGTGTTACAGCTGTGTTAAAATTTGTCCTCAGTCTGCTATAGAAGTGAGAGCATATCAGGATTTTGCGCCGTTGGGTTCTTCGGTTATTCCGATGCGCGGTTCGGATTCTATTATGTGGACGGTTAAATTCAGAAACGGTAAAATTAAAAGATTTAAATTCCCTATCAGGACTACTCCCGAAGGCGGTATCGACCCGTATCAGGGAATTGCCGAAGTTAATCAGGGGAATTTAAAAGACGAGCGTTTATGCGACGAACTCGGAATCGAACTTACCGTTCCGAAGAAATAAACGATAAAATGCTGGTAATGTTTATTTTTTAAATTAAAATAATTTATAAATTGCGAGGATAAATTGTTATGGCTGAAATGAAAGGTTCAATGACAAGCACCGATGTTTTAAACAACTATACCATAGAAGAAGTTAATACCGACGTCCTAATCGTCGGCGGCGGTATGGTAGGATGCGGAGCCGCATTCGAAATAAAAAAATGGGCGCCTAAAGATATGAAAATAACGATGGTCGAAAAAGCTTCAATCGAAAGAAGCGGCGCCGTCGCTATGGGATTATCCGCTATTAATACGTATCTTGGAGACAACACTCCTGAAGATTACGTTAAACACGTCGCCAACGACCTTATGGGTATAGTCAGGGAAGACCTTATCTATGATACCGGCAGGCACGTAGATTCTACCGTCCAGCTCTTCGAGAAATTCGGCCTTCCGATATTCAAAGAAGACGAAGAAGATACAAGGTCAATCGCCGAAGGCGCAAGACCGCTCAGAGCAGGCAGATGGCAGATAATGATTCACGGCGAATCTTATAAGGTATTGGTTGCGGAAGCCGCAAGAAAAGCTCTCGGCGAAGAAAACATCTTAGAAAGAGTATTTATAACAGAGCTCCTTATGGATGAAAAGCATGAAAACAGAGTTGCCGGAGCGATCGGATTCAGCTTAAGAGAGGCCAAGATTTACATATTTAAAGCTAAAGCGGTAATTATGGCTTGCGGAGGAACGGTCAACGTTTTCAGGCCGAGGTCTCAGGCTGAAGGTATGGGCAGAACATGGTATGCCATATGGAACGCCGGTTCTACATACGCTATGGGCTATCAAGCCGGGGCGGAAATGACCACCATGGAAAACAGGTTCGTGCCCAACAGATTTAAGGACGGCTACGGTCCGGTAGGAGCATGGTTCACGCTCTTTAAATCGAGAGTTTTAAATGCGCACGGCGAAGACTATATGCAGAAATGGGGACATATGCTTCAGGATTACGCACCTTACGGTTTGGCAAAAGTTCCCGCGACCTGCCTCTGGAACCATGTTATGCTTAAAGACTGGATGGAAGGAAACGGACCTTTCTATATGAATACGTCCGGAGCAATTAAAACGCTGTTTGAAACTCTTCCCGAGAAGAGAAAGAAATCTCTTGAAGCAGACGCATGGGAAGATTTCCTTGACATGACCGTTGCCCAGGCTGGATTATGGGCGGCAATGGATATAGATCCGGCAGAGACAAATTCCGAAGTTATGCCGACAGAGCCTTATTTCTTAGGTTCCCATTCGGGCGCCTGCGGAATGTGGGTCTCCGGGCCTGAAGATTTAGCTCCGAAAGAGTATCAGTGGGGTTACAACCGCATGACGACCGTAAACGGACTTTTCACAGGCGGAGACGGCGTCGGAGCATCGGGACATAAATTTTCTTCCGGTTCATACGTCGAAGGAAGAATTGCTGCAAAATCTGCTGTAAGGTTCGTATTGGACGACTCCGGCTATACGCCTACGGTTCATACCGACAATAAAGTCCTTGCCGAGAAAATATACGGCCCAATGATTACATTCGAAAAGTTTAAAGATTATTCGACCGAACCTAATGTAAATCCTAATTATATCAGGCCAAGACTTTACTTGTTCAGATTAAATAAACTTATGGATGAATACGTTGCCGGAACTTCTACATTCTACAGGACCAGCGAAGCCAATCTCTTAAGAGGTTTAGACCTTTTAAACAGATTAAAAGACGATGCTCCTAAACTTGCCGCGTCTAACCTGCACGAGCTTATGAGAGCATGGGAAAATTACCACAGGTCGATAGTCGGAGAACTTCATTTAAGGCACGTATTGTTCAGAGAAGAAACAAGATACCCGGGCTTCTATTACAGAACCGACCATCCGAAACTTGACGAACAGAATTGGAAGGTATTCGTTAATTCTAAAATAAATAAAACAACCGGACAGCCGGAATTGTTTAAAAAACCTTATATAGAATTAGTTCCGAAAAACTAGTTAGAATTTAAGGTTTATCTGTAACAATTAATATAATTACGTATCTTTCCCCTCCTCATTTTATTGAGGAGGGGTTTAATTATTTAATAATATTTAGTCGTAATATTCGTCTTTTTTTATATTTATATTAATTAAAAACTTAGCAATGGAGATTTAAAGTTGAGCGAGTTAAATAATGAAAATCCCGTACTTATAATAGGCGGCGGTCACAGCGGCGTTTCTGCCGCGTTAGAAATTACGGAAGCCGTCAACAAAAAAGTATATATAGTAGAAAAAAAATCGTATATAGGCGGCAGAGTTCTCCAGATGTATAAGTATTTTCCAAAGCTGTGTCCGCCGTTTTGCGGATTCGAAATAAATACAAAGAGGATAAAGTCTTCCGCCGACGACAATATAAATTTTTTAGTTTCGTCCGTCGTAGAAGAAATAAATAAGGAAAAGGACGGAACGGGATACATAGTTAAAATTCGCCAAAAACCTCAATATATAAACGATAATTGCACCGTTTGCGGCGAATGCGCCAAAGTCTGTCCGGAGGACAGGCCTAACGATTTCAACTACGGCATGGATACGACGAAAGCCATATATATGCCGGCTTTATCTACATTTCCTTTAAAATATTCTGTAGACGATAATTACTGCAAATTCTCGTCGTGCAAAAAGTGCGAAGAAGTTTGCAGCTATGACGCAATAAATCTTAATGCCAAAGAAAATATAATAGAGCTAAAAGTTTCGGATATTATTTTTGCGACGGGCTGGAAGCCGTATAACGTAGAAAAATTAGAAAACTTAGGATTCGGAAAATTTAGAAACGTTATTACCAACGTTATGATGGAAAGGCTAGCCGCAGATAACGGTCCTACCGGCGGCAAAATCGTGAGGCCGTCGGATAACAAGGAAGTAACGAACGTTGCGTTTATACAATGCGCGGGTTCGAGAAACGAAAATCATCTTCCGTACTGTTCGGCAATATGCTGTATGGCATCGTTAAAACAAGCCCTTTATTTAAGGGATAAAAATCCCGCCTCTTCCCCTACTATTTTTTATATAGATTTAAGAACCCCGGGAAGATACGAAAATTTCCTCAATAAAGCGCAAATCGATAAAAATATTAAATTTAACAAAGGTGTAGTCGGAAAAATATCCGAGGACCATGCGACAGGTGACCTGTTGTTAGACGTGGAAGATATGCTTTCCGGAAAAAAGAACAAATTCAGGGCTGAAATGGTAGTTCTTGCGGCAGGCATGTATCCGAATATCAAGGACGATTTAAAAGAAATTAAAATAGGCGGCGACATAAAAATAGATATAGACGAAAACGGATTTATATTTAACGAAAATTATGAGGGCGGCATTTTCTCCGCAGGGGTAGCAAAGTTTCCTTTGGACGTTTATATGTCCGGCCAATCGGCTACGTCCGCGGCGCTTTCGGTGATTCAGCATAACGCAAAATTATAAAAAAGTTCAACATACAGAAAAAAAGATATATTTGAAGAGGAGTTAAAATGGATAATAATTTAGGGATTTATATATGTTCCGGTTGCGATATAGGGAAAAGCCTGAATGTTGAAAGATTAGTCAATACGGCAAAAGATTCCAATAAACCCGTAGTATGCATAAGCCATGAATTTCTTTGCGGGCCGGAAGGAGTAAATCTCATAAAAAACGATATTGCCGAAAAAAAGATAAATAAATTAGTTATAGCCGCCTGTTCAATGCGCGCTAAACAGGACGTATTCAATTTCGACCCGCTTACTATTCACACGGAAAGAGTCAATCTCAGGGAGCATGTAATATGGATAAGCCCTCCTAACGACAACAATACTCAGCTTCTTGCGGAAGATTATATAAATATGGGCGCTTCTAAGGCTAAAAAAGCAGCGTTCCCCGAACCGCTTATTCAGGATTTAAACAAAACCGTTCTTGTCGTTGGAGGCGGAATAACCGGACTTAATGCCGCAATAAATTCGGCGAAAGTAGGTTACGAAGTCGTTCTGGTCGAAAAAAAATCTAATCTCGGCGGCTTCCCATATTCAAAATATAAAAAATGGGAAACCAAACCGCCTTTTGACAAAAATATCTGGATAAAAGAAGGATTAGACGAACTGATAAGCCGGGTAGAAAGTTCTAAAAGAATTAAAATTTATAAAAATTCAAAAATAAAGTCCGTATCGGGAGCTCCCGGAAAGTTTAACGTCGAGATAGAGCCTTCCGACAAAGATAATGCGGCTGAAGTTATAAATGAAACTGTCGGTTCTATCGTAGCGGCTACCGGATGGAAGCCTTACGAAGCAAAAAAGCTGGATTATTTAGGATACGGCTTGACCCCCGATATATTAACGAACGTCGAACTTGAAGAATTATATTCGGAACTTTCAGAGAACGGCAAATCCGAAAGTTTCACGGTAAAAAGAAAATCTAACGGTTCGGCGGTAAAATCTATAGCATTTATTCAGTGCGCGGGTTCGAGAGACGAAAATCATCTGCCGTACTGCTCGACGGTTTGCTGTATGTCTTCTCTTAAAGAAGCGGCATTGATAAGAAAAAACAATCCGGACGCAAATGTTTACATAATATATAAAGACATAAGGACGCCCGGCGAATATGAAAATTTTTACAGGAAAATGCAGGACGACGAAGGAATATATATGGTAAAAGGCGCAGTTTCCGATATTTCTTACGATAAAGGCAATAATGAAATAGGCGTAAAAGTAAAGGATACCCTTTTCGGCGGCGATATTGATTTAAACGTCGAAATGTTGGTGCTTGCTTCCGGAATGGTTCCAAATTCGGGAGAAATCGAATATGGCCAGGATGTAAATTTAACGGCCGGAAATCCAACGTCGGCAAGCGGAGCGTCCTGCCCCCCTTCGATACCGGTTTCCACAGCGCAGGTTGCTAAGAGCGGACTGTTAAATCTTGCATACAGGCAAGGAAAGGAGATGCCGGATCTTGCATACGGATTCCCCGATTCTAATTTTATATGTTTTCCATACGAATCGAGAAGAACGGGAATATATCCTGCGGGCTCCGTAAGAATGCCCATGGATACCGTTTTTTCGGTGGACGATGCAAAAGGAGCAGTTTTAAAAGCCATACAGTGCGTAGAGCAGACTTCCAAAGGTAAGGCCGTGCATCCGCGCTCAAACGATATGACGTATCCTTTTTTCGACCTTCCAAGGTGTACGCAGTGTAAAAGATGTACCGAGGAGTGTCCGTTCGGCGCCATAGACGAAGACGAAAAAGGTACGCCTAAGTATAATCCTGAAAGGTGCAGGAGATGCGGAGTCTGTATGGGCGCATGTCCTGTGAGAATTATATCTTTCAAAAACTATTCTCCCGATATCGTCGCTTCGATGATAAAAAGCCTTTATATTCCCGAAGACCCTACCGACGAGAATTACAGGATTCTGGTTTTTGCATGCGAAAATGACGCTTATCCCGCACTGGATATATTGGGACTGAATAAAATAAATTTATCTTCTAATATAAGGGTTATACCAGTAAGATGCTTAGGCTCTATCAATAATGTCTGGTACGCCGATGCTCTTTCCAAGGGGATAGACGGCATACTCCTTTTAGGATGTAAATTCGGCGACGATTATCAGTGCCATTTCGTGAAAGGTTCGGAACTTGCATCGTACAGAATGGGCAATCTTAAGGAAACATTGACGAGACTCGTACTTGAGGAAGAAAGAGTAAGGCAGATTCAGCTTGAATTTACCGATTATATGAAACTGCCGGAAATAGTAGAAGATTTCGTCAATAAAATTAAATCGCTTGGACCAAATCCATATAAAGGCTTTTAAGAAGGGGGTTATTTTGAAAAATACAGTGGTAAAGACCGACAACGAGTTGGTCAAATATATAAAAGAAGTAGGCGAAAGCAATTTTAAAAAATGTTTCCAGTGCGGGACATGTTCTGCGGTTTGTCCCTTATCAACCGAAGACAGGCCGTTTCCGAGAAAGGAAATGATAATGGCGGGATGGGGAATGAAAGAGCAGTTAGTAAGCGATTTAGACCCATGGTTATGCTATTATTGCGGGGAATGTTCCAAAAATTGCCCCAGAAAAGCGGAACCGGGAGAACTGATGATGTCCCTCCGCAGATTTTTAATAAGCGCATACGACTGGACGGGAATATCCAAACTTTTATATAAATCTAAATATGCGGAATATATCGCTATATTAATAGTCGCGCTCGGGGTTTTAATAGAATGGGCGGTTCTTTTCGGACTGCATCCTGCGGCAGGAGCCACTCTGGGACAAGCCGTATCTCCGGATAAAATAGATTATTATTTCGACTGGCCTATAACCGTATTTCTGGGGGTAATGCTGACATCTTTTATTTATAATATGTTCAGGAAGACCGTTTTAAGCGATGCCGGCGTTAAAATTCCGTTAAAACTTTATTTTACCGAAGCTTGGTCGCTGATGTTCAATTTTTTTACTCAATACAGATATGCGAAGTGCGATGATTCCGAAGGAACGTCCTCTAAAAAACTTACGGAAGGAAAATATAATTTCTGGCTCACGCATCTTTTTCTAATGATAAGTTACGTCATATTATTTGTGGGCATAGTTTTCTTTTTGGACTGGTTTCAGAATGAAAACAGCCTTCCGTACCTTCATATAATTTTATTCGATTATTTTGCCAGTATAGGGTTAATATTCGGTACGGTTTATTTTATTGTCAAGAGGCTTACCAAGAAAATAGAAAGGAGCAAATTCTCTCATCATACCGACTGGATGTTCGTAATATTGCTCTTTTTAACCGGCGTGACCGGAGTTTTACTGAGAGCTTCTATTGTTTATAATTACTCCGTATCCGCCATTTTCTATATATATCTTGTTCATTTAATGATTTTATTCCCAATGCTGGTAATAGAAGTTCCTTTTTCCAAATGGTCGCATCTGGCATACAGGCCGGTTGCTATTTATTTTGCAAATCTAAAAGAAAAAGCTAAAAGCCTTAATAACGAGAACGCTGAAATTAGTTGATATGTTTTAACATATTTGTTAAATTTAATTTCATTAAAATTTAATCAGGGGGTTTTTGGACATGAATGTCTTTGACGAAGCTATGATTTTTGGAATCATTGCCGGTCTCATTGCCGTTATATACAGTATAGCGGTAACGATATGGGCGCTGAAGCACGACGAAGGTTCCGAGAAAATGAAGCAGATTGCAAAAGCTATTCAGGAAGGCGCAACGGCTTTTCTAAACAGGCAGTACAGAACCGTCGCCATCGTGGGAATTATTATTTTTGCGTTAATACTTATCGGCGGTTACTGGATACCGCAGTTTGGAATTTTAACGGCTTCCGGTTTTTTGCTCGGAGCTATTTTATCGGCATTAGCCGGTTATCTCGGAATGTTTAACGCCGTAAGGGCAAATATCAGAACCGCGCAGATAGCTCATAAAGGAGTCAAACCCGCATTAAAGTTTGCGTTTAAAGGAGGTTCGGTTACCGGTTTAATGGTTCTCGGACTTGGCGTTTTAGGGATATCCGTTTTTATGCTTATAGGCCATTCGGTAAGCGGTCTTGACGGAGTAATAAATTCGTTAATAGGTTTTGCGTTCGGCTGCAGTCTTATATCGGTTTTTGCAAGGCTTGGCGGCGGTATTTATACTAAAGCCGCAGACGTTGGAGCAGATTTGGTAGGAAAAGTCGAAGCGGGCATACCCGAAGACGACCCGAGAAACCCGGCAGTTATAGCCGACCAGGTCGGCGACAACGTCGGCGACTGCGCAGGTATGGCGGCAGACGTATTCGAAACGTTTGCAGTAACTATCATAGCTTCTATATTATTGGCTTATTCAGCTTTCAGAGGGCACGGTTACGGCGAAACGGCATTAATGAAGGCTATACTTTATCCGCTTTTGCTTGGCGGTATAGCCGTATTTACTTCTATAGCAGGCGTTTTTTTCGTAAGCGCTCCCACGAAAGAAAAGATTATGCAGGGATTATATAAAGGATTATTTGCAACCGGAATTATTTCCGCAGTAGTATATTATTTTTTCACTATGCGTTTTATGAACGGAGTCGGCGATCATTCGGCAATGGATTATTATTATTCGGCACTGGTAGGCTTGGTATTAACCGGACTCATAATAGTCATTACCGATTATTTTACCTCGACGAGTTTCTCGCCGGTAAAATCCATAGCCAAGGCTTCTACGACAGGCCACGGAACAAATATTATAGCTGGACTTGCAGTAGGACAGATGTCAACTGCTCTTCCTGTTATCGCAATCGCTTTCGGCATTTTGCTTTCTTATCATTTTGCAGGTTTTTACGGCGTCGCGGTTGCCGCTTCCAGTATGCTCTCTATGGCGGGAATGGTAATAGCGGTCGATTCGTTCGGGCCTATTACCGATAATGCCGGCGGTATCGCCGAAATGAGTGAACTTCCTGAAGACGTCAGGGAAACTACCGATGCTCTTGATGCGGTAGGCAATACTACTAAAGCCGTAACGAAAGGATATGCTATCGGCTCGGCGGCTCTTGCCGCGATAGTTCTTTTCGGGGAATATTCCGATTTAATTAAAGTCGGCATTCCCGATATATCGTTTTCCATAGCTCAACCCAAAGTTTTAATAGGCCTTTTCTTAGGAGCAATGCTTCCGTATATTTTTGCTTCCCTTGCGATGAAATCCGTGGGTAAAGCCGCAGGCGACATAGTAGTCGAAGTCAGGAGGCAGTTTAAAGAGATTCCCGGCATTATGGAAGGCACGGGCAAGCCTGAATACGGCAAATGCGTCGATATAGTCACCAAGTCTTCGCTTAGGGAAATGATATTGCCGGCGTTTATTCCGATTGCAGGTCCGATAGTTTTCGGTCTTACGATGGGACCTCAGGTTCTCGGCGGTATTTTATTGGGAACTATCATATCCGGGCTTTTTGTCGCTATCTCTATGACAAGCGGCGGTGCGGCATGGGATAACGCAAAAAAATTAATAGAAAAAGGATTCGAGTATAACGGGCAGACTTACCGCAAAGGCAGTGAAGCCCATAAAGCCGCAGTTACCGGCGATACGGTCGGCGATCCTTATAAAGATACTGCAGGTCCGGCAATTAACCCGATGATTAAGGTCGTTAATATTTTTACGATTTTAATTATTCCGATAGTGTTATTGCTGTGGAGCTGATTAATTAAGATAAAAAAGAACAAGTAAGAAAATAGTAAAAAAGGGTGTCGGATTTCAAATCCGACACCCTTTTTTATGGCTCTCTTTTGTTAAAAAGGTGTCAGATTTATTTATTGTCTTACTGTTGCTAATCCGTCATATTTTTCCCGTATCTTATATTTCCTCTTTTAGATTTAAAAAACGATTTAAGCAGTATCGAGGATTCTTCTTCCATAATGCCATGAACGATTTCTATCTTGCCTTCGAGAATAGAACCGGATGACCCTCCTTTAGGGTCTATAGTTCCGTAAATTACCTTAGATATTCTCGACAGAAGGATTGCGCCGCAGCACATAATGCAGGGCTCCAAAGTAACATATAATGCGCATCCGTCAAGCCTCCAATTTTCCAGTTTTTTCTGAGCGGCTAAAATTGCCTTTATTTCCGCATGCATTATGCATGAGCCGTCTTTTTCGACGGTGTTGAAAGCCGTAGAGATTATTTCGCCTTCGCCGCTTGATATAACGGCTCCAACAGGCACCTCATCATTCTCCGCAGCTTTTTTAGCCTCTTCTAAGGCCAGTCCCATAAAATAATTATCGCCGTATCGCATCCGGTAATCCCGCCTTTTATATTTTGTAAAAAATATTATATTGTATTTTAAGCAATTATAAAATAAAATGAAATTAAAAAGCAAAAACGAATAAAGAATTTAAAATTTAATAGATGAACGAAAGGCTTCCGGGATATTTAAAAAACGAGATTTTAAAAATCAAGTCCAGAAAAGATATTTTTGAGACTTCCAAAATTATTAAAGAAAAAAAACTCAATACGGTTTGTTCGTCTTCGAGGTGTCCGAACCTCAACCTGTGCTTTTCCAACAAAACCGCGACATTTTTGCTCTTAGGCGATAAATGTACCAGAAAATGCCCTTTCTGCAATATCGATTATCTTAATTTCCGGCAGTACGCAGGTTCGGATACGCAGTCCGAAGCCTGCGGAAGCTCAAACTTAGATGCCGACGAGCCGAAAAAGGTGGCTTACGCCGTAAAATCCCTGGGACTAAAACATGCGGTAATTACCATGGTCACAAGGGACGACATCAAAGACGGCGGAGCGGATATTTTAGCCGAAACCGTCAAAGAGATTAGAAAAACTACCGATTGTCAAACCGTCGAAGTTCTAACCTCGGATTTTAACGGAAACGAAGAATCAGTTATGAAAGTAGCAGGGAGCGGAATAGATATTTTCGGACACAATATCGAAACCGTCGAAAGGCTGTATCCGGTAATAAGGCCATCAAGCTCATACGAAAGGTCTTTAAAATTATTAAAAAAGATAAAAGAAAAAAAACCGGATATTCTAACAAAGTCCGGCATTATGGTAGGGCTCGGCGAAGACGACGCCGAGGTTTTTAAAGCTATAGACGATTTGATAAATAACGGCGTAGAATTTATAACTATCGGGCAGTACTTAAGGCCGTCGCTCGAAAATATTCCGGTTCACAGATACGTTCCCCTCAAAAAATTCATAGAATATAAAGACTATGCAAATAAGAAAGGCGTAAAGCACGTTTTTTCCGCCCCGTTAGTAAGAAGCTCTTTCGGCGCCGAAAAATTTTTTAAACATTCGTCCTAAAATACACCTCATTTTATTATTTATTTTACCGCATTAAAATAATATAATATAATATAATTTTTTTTATCAGTTTGAGGAATTTTATAATGATAGAAGATTTTGAAACTATTAAAAGGCTTCCGCCGTATGTTTTTGCGGAAGTAAATAAAATAAAAATGGAAGCCAGAAAACGCGGCGACGATATTATCGACCTTGGAATGGGCAATCCGGATTCTCCGACCCCCGATTATATAATAGAAAAATTGGTCGAAGCGTCTAGAAATCCTAAAAACCACAGATATTCGGTATCCCGCGGAATATTTAAACTCAGGCTTGCCATAGTAAACATGTATAAGCGCAATTACGGAGTGGAACTTGACCCCGATTTGGAAGCGATAGTTACGATGGGCATAAAAGAAGGTTTGAGTCACCTTATGCTTGCAATTATAAATAAGGGCGACGTCGCTTTCGTGCCTAATCCTACATATCCCATACATGCTTACAGCGTTATTATAGCCGGCGGAGACGTTCGGAGCATACCTTTAATTCCAGGCGAAGATTTTTTCGAACATCTGATGACGGCGCTTAAACAGACATGGCCCAAGCCTAAGATTATCGTATTAAGTTTTCCGCATAACCCGACAACGGTTACGGTAGAACTTGATTTTTTCGAAAAATTAGTCGATTTTGCAAAAGAAAACGGCATATATATAATCCACGATAACGCATATGCCGATTTGACTTTCGACGGATATAAAGCTCCCAGTTTTTTGCAGGCTAAAGGCGCAAAGGATGTCGGAATCGAGTTTTTTTCTATGTCGAAAAGCTACAGCATGGCCGGATTCAGGGTCGGTTTTGCCCTCGGCAATCCGGTTCTTATCAATGCTCTTTCGAGGATAAAAAGCTATTTGGATTACGGAATGTTTCAGCCTATCCAGATAGCCTCCATTATAGCCTTAAACGAAGAAATTCAGCATAACGCGATAAACGATATGGTCATGCATTACAAAAAAAGAAGGGACGTACTCATAGAAAGTTTCAGATTTGCCGGCTGGAATATCGAAAAACCCAAAGCTACCATGTTTGTATGGGGGAAAATACCGCAACAATTTTTGGACGCCGGAATTAAATCGCTTGAATTTTCAAAATTATTATTGGATAAAGCGAAGGTCGCGGTTTCTCCCGGCATAGGGTTCGGCGAATACGGCGACGAGTACGTCCGTTTTGCGCTTGTAGAAAACGAAATGCGAATAAGACAGGCGTCAAAAGGAGTAAAACATTTTATTAACAACGAAGAGTTTTTTCATAAAGCGGTTTAGGGTCAACATTATATGAAAAAAGAGATTAATATAGGACTTTTAGGTTTTGGAACCGTCGCCTCAAGTTTTTACCGCATATTTTCGGAACAAAAAAGCGAACTGGATTCTATTTTTTCCGTTCCGGTAAATATCAGAAAGATATTTACCCGCGGAAATAGTCATCCGGTTACCGAAAACATAAAAAATATTTCGGTTAAAAATGTATCCGACATACTCGAAGACAAGAAAATCGACATCGTAATAGAGCTCATAGGAGGAATTCATCCGGCAAAGGATTTCATACTCAAGGCAATATCCGAAGGCAAAAGCATTATTACCGCAAATAAAGCCCTTCTTGCGGAACACGGCGAAGAGATATTTAAGGAATGCTTAGAAAAAAAATCCAATATAGGGTTCGAGGCCGCCGTCGGAGGCGGAATACCTATATTGAGGGCTATAAAAAATGGACTTGCCGGCGACAAAATCAAGTCGGTTTATTCGATAATTAACGGTACCTCTAATTTTATATTATCTAAGATGACCAGAGAAGGCGGAAAATTCGAGGACGTGCTTAAAAAGGCGCAGGAAAAAGGCTACGCCGAAGCAGACCCTTCGCTTGATATAAACGGGACCGACAGCGCCCACAAGCTTGCGGTTTTAGGAAGGCTTGCATTTTCCACCAGCCTGTCTATGAAAGATGCGATAATAGAAGGAATAGAAGATATAACGCAGTTGGATATCAGTTTCGCAAAAGAACTCGGATATACGGTAAAACTTCTCGGTATCCTTAAAAATGAAGATTCTAAAATAGAAATAAGAGTTCACCCTACTTTAATACCGTCTTCCAGTCTTTTATCAAAGATAGACGGAGTGTTTAACGCATTCTTAGTAAATACTAAATTTGCGGGACCGTTAAGCCTTACGGGTTACGGCGCGGGCGGAAACCCCACGGGAAGCGCGGTAATGGGCGATTTAATGGAAATGATATCCAGGCTGGTAAACGAAGACAGTCATCATGATTTTATTATTTCTAAAATAAAAAATAAACTTAATATCAAAAGCAAAAAAGATATTATTTCTAGATATTACCTTAGATTTTCCGCTATGGACAGACCGGGCGTTCTTTCAAAAATATCGGGAATTCTCGGCGAAAATTCTATAAGCATAAGTTCCATGCTCCAAAAAGGCAGGAAGGTGGAAGGTTCTGTTCCTATAGTAATTACTACGCATGAGGCCAACGAGGAGGAATTGTTCAAAAGCATTGCGTTATGCGATAAATTAGACGTTATTTCCGCAAAAACCATGGTTTTAAGAATAGAAGACAACATTAGTTAAAAGGGGGAGGACGGTTTGGTACTTAAAAGATATGAAGGCGTGATAAAAAGGTATCGCGATTTTTTGCCTGAAATCGACGACAGGCATATAATTACTATACTCGAAGGAAACACTCCTTTGATAAAGGCACGCAACTTAGGGAAAATTATAAATCCGGATATCGAAATATATTTCAAATACGAAGGTTTAAATCCGACCGGTTCTTTCAAGGATAGAGGCATGACTATGGCTGTATCTAAAGCCGTGTCCGACGGTTCAAAAGCCGTAATATGCGCTTCGACCGGAAACACTTCTGCATCGGCATCGGCTTATGCGGCAAGAGCGGGAATAAAATCTTTCGTTTTGATACCGGAAGGCAAAATAGCGTCCGGCAAACTTTCGCAGGCTTTAGTCCACGGCGCAGTCGTTATGCAGATTCAGGGAAATTTTGACGACGCTCTGGTAATTACCCGCGAAATCGCAAAGGATTACGACGTTACATTAGTTAATTCCGTAAATCCTTTCAGATTGGAAGGACAGAAGACGGCTAGCTTCGAAATAGCAGACGAGCTGGGCTCGGCGCCAGATTACCATATTCTTCCCGTGGGAAATGCAGGAAATATAACGGCTTACTGGAAAGGCTACAGAGAATATCATGCCGCAGGTAAAATCAAAAGCCTTCCAAAAATGCTCGGTTTTCAGGCGGAAGGGGCCGCTCCTATAGTTTTAAACCATATAGTCAAAGAACCGCACACGGTTGCGACGGCAATAAGAATAGGCAACCCCGCAAGCTGGCAGAAAGCCGTTGAGGCAAGAGACGAATCCGGAGGATTAATCGAATCCATAAGCGACGAAGATATATTAAAGGCATATGCGCTTCTTGCAGCAAATGAAGGCATATTCTGCGAACCTGCTTCCGCTATAAGTTTCGCCGGATTAATAAAATTGAACGGACGCGGATTTTTTGAAAAAGGCGCCGTTTGCGTCCTTACTCTCACCGGACACGGACTTAAAGACCCCGGTAACGCTATTAAAGTTTCGAAAGAGCCTATCGTAGTACCGTGCGATAAACATTCGGTAATCAAAGCAATGGGATTAAAGTAGTAAAAGATTGATGAGCTTCGCTGGACTCCGCCCGCTGACGCTCGCAATAACTTTATGCCGTCATTGCGAGGAGCTAATGCGACGAAGCAATCTTTTGTAATCTATGCGGTTGCTGCATATTAAAAGTTAAGTATTGTTTTATGAAACACATAATTTTGCAAAGAATATAATCGGGAGGATTTATTAATTAAATGGACAGACATAAATACGTTATTTTATGCCCTGACGGTATGGCGGATTTTCCTTTGCCGGAACTTGGCGGGAAGACTCCTTTAGAATATGCCAAAACGCCTAATATGGATTCCATAGCGGCAAAAGGGGTTACCGGTTTGATAAAGACTATTCCGGACGGATGCCTTCCCGGCAGCGATATAGGCTCTATGTCTATACTCGGCTACGACCCGTTAAATTATTACACAGGAAGGTCGCCGTTAGAGGCGGCTAGCATGGGCGTCGAACTCGGAAAAGACGACGTGGCGTTCAGGCTTAACCTCGTAAATATACTGGAAAAAGATGGAAAAAGATATATGCACGACTATTCCGGCGGACATATTACTACCGAAGAAGCAAAAAGCATAATAGAAACATTTCGGGAAGAACTTTCCAGCGATAAATTTCATTTTTATCCGGGGGTTAGCTACAGGCATCTTCTGGTTGCCGAAGGCATGGATATAACGGGACTTCAAACCGTTGCGCCGCACGATATACCGGATTTGCAAATAGACGAATATCTTCCTCACGGAGCGGCTTCGAGTCCGGAAATACTTGAAATAATACATAAGGCGGAAAAAATATTGGAGCATCACGAGGTTAATAAAAAAAGGGTTGCCGCAGGAAAACTTCCGGCAAATTCTATATGGCTTTGGGGGCAGGGATACAAGCCTTCGATGCCTACTATCAAAGAAGCCTACGGTTTGAGCGGTTCGGTTATTTCGGCCGTAGATTTGGTTAAAGGAATAGGAAAATATGCCGGACTAAAAGTCATAAACGTTCCGGGAGCCACGGGATATTTAGATACGAATTACAAGGGCAAAGTCGAATACGGATTAGAATCGTTAAACGGCGGCGATTTTGTTTACATCCACGTCGAGGCTACCGACGAGGCTTCTCATGAAGGAAGCATAGAAAAAAAACTCAAAGCTATAGAAGATTTCGATAATTTTATAGCCGGCGGGGTGCTTCAAGGGCTTAAGAAATTCGGAGGATATACCGTAATGGTTTTACCGGACCATTACAATCAGGTCAAACTGAAAAAACATACGCCGGAGCCCGTTCCTTTCTGCGGTTTTTCTACGCGGCACAAAAATGCGGACGGGAAATACAGCGCCGACCGTTATTCCGAAACATTAGCCCAAAACAGCGGTTTATTTTTCGTTTCAGGCTCGTCTTTATTTAAGGCTTTTTTAAATTCGTTTAAAGATTTTATCTAACGAAACTAATTTTTTGCTTGATTTTAAAAAAATGTTTTATTATAATCTATAGCAACTTAAATTTCGGCTTTATTCTAATTTAACTTAAATAGATTATAAGGAGGTAATCTATCTATGGCATCTTATCAAAAACTTACCGAACCCAAGGAAGGTTCGAAAATCAAGGTCTTAGGGCCAAACAAATTTGAAGTTCCCAACGACCCCATTATTCCTTTTATCGAAGGCGACGGAATTGGCGCAGATTTAACGAGGGCAATGCACACCGTTATCAATGCGGCGGTTAAAAAAGCTTACGACGGCAAAAGAAAAATCCACTGGTTCGAAGTTTACGCAGGAGAAAAAGCGGTCGAAAAATACGGGGAAGGCCAGTATCTTCCCGAAGATACTATAACCGCCCTCAAAGAATATTCCGTTAGCATTAAGGGGCCGTTAACCACGCCCGTAGGCGGCGGCTTCAGGTCTTTAAACGTTACTATCAGGCAGGTGCTCGACCTTTTTGCATGCGTCAGACCTGTTAAATATTATAAAGGAATACCCTCTCCGGTTAAACATCCGGAAAAAGTCGATATGATAATATTCAGGGAAAATACCGAAGACATTTATGCGGGTATCGAATTCAGGTCGGGAAGCGCGGAAGCAAAAAAACTCAGAGATTTTTTAATATCGCTCGACCCTAAAAATAAAGAAAAAATAAGAGAGGACGCCGGCCTCGGAATAAAACCGATGGGACCTTTCGCGTCTAAAAGACTTATTAAAAAGGCTATCCAGTATGCAATAGACAACGGAAAATCGAGCGTAACTTTAGTCCATAAAGGCAATATAATGAAATTTACGGAAGGCGCTTTTAAAGACTGGGGATACGAAGTAGCGAAAGACGAGTTCGGCAGTAAATTGATAACGGAAGCCGAAGTTACTGGCCATACCGATAAAATTATTATTAAAGACAGGATTGCGGATTCTATGTTTCAGCAGGGACTTCTCAGGCCGGACGAGTATTCGGTTTTGGCGTTGCCAAATCTTAACGGGGACTATATGTCCGATGCTTTAGCCGCACAGGTCGGCGGTTTGGGTATGGCTCCGGGAGCAAATATGTCGGATACCATAGCCGTTTTTGAAGCCACCCACGGCTCCGCTCCTAAATATACAAACCAGGATAAGGCGAACCCGGGTTCTTTGATTCTGTCCGCGGTTATGATGCTGATACATATGGGCTGGAAAGAAGCGGCAGACCTTGTCGAGAAAGGCATAAATAAAACTATCGAGCAGAAATACGTTACATATGACCTTGCAAGACAGATGGAAGGAGCTACCGAGGTTAAATGCTCGCAATTCGGAGAAAGAATAGCCGAAAATATGTAAAACCTACTATATATAATTTTTAAGACGGCGTTACTGTCGGCTTGCGTCAATGCCGACCGTAACGCCTATTTTAAGTTAAAACGAGGATTATTATTTATGAAACTTTATGAATACGAAACATACGACACCATTTTTAAAAAATACGGCGTGCCTACCCCGAAATATTTGGTAGTTCAGCACCCGGGACAGAACGTTGCCGATTTTGTCGAGCAGTACGGCGACGTAGTTATTAAATCCCAGGTTCTCGTCGGAAAAAGAGGCAAAGCCGGAGCGGTCAAATTTGCAAAAACCGGAGACGAAGCCAACGAACATGTTCAGGCTTTAATGGAAACGGAAGTTTACGGCGAAAAACCGGTAAGCGTAATACTGCAGGAAAAAGCCTCTATAATAAAAGAATTATATGTAAGCTTTACGTATTCTTCAAAGCCGAGGCGCCCCGTATTCGTAGTTTCGCTTGAAGGCGGAATGGACGTCGAGGCGCAGGACCCTTCTAAAATATTTACTTTTGAAATAAATCCGCTCGAAGGACTATTCCCCTATAAGGTTAGAGAATATTTGATTGAAATAGGACTGCAGGATAAACCGGTATTAAGGCAGTTGTCCGAAGTTATTGCAAATATGTATAAAGGGTTCTGGAACTCCGAAGCAAGGCTCCTCGAGGTTAATCCTTTAATTATTGCCGGAGACAAGGCAAATCCCGATAAACAGAAAGTTCTTGCAATAGATGCCGTAACTATGATAGACGATGATGCAAGAATAGCGCCTTCGAAAATATATACGGCAAGAGGCGCAATGGGAAGACCTCTTACGGAAAGAGAGAAAGCGGCTCATTTGATAGACAGGGACGACCACAGGGGAAAAGCAGGTTCTTACGTCGAATTAGACGGAAATATAGGAATGATGACGTTCGGCGGAGGTGGCTCGACTATCACGGCGGAGACTGTTTTTGCCCTTGGAATGAAGCCTGCAAATCTTACGGATATAGGCGGAAATCCGCCCGCGGAAAAAATGAACAGGATATCTAAAATTATTCTTTCAAAGCCTGGATTAAAGGCTGTATTGGTATGCGGCGGAACGGCAAGCAATACTCGGATAGACGTAACTTTAGGAGAAGGTCTGGTTTCGGCTATAGAAGAAATGAAAAAAGACGGAACGTTTCCCGAAGGATTAATATGGGTCGTGAGAAGAAGCGGCCCGGAATATCAAAAAGGCTTGAAAATGCTTAACGAATGTTTCGTAAAAAATAATATAGAAGGGGTTATATACGACTCCGAACTTCCGCTTACGGAAGCCCCCCAAAAACTTTACGAGATTTTAAAATCTAAAAATTTAATATAGTTCGTTAAAAGAATTAACTGGAGATTATTTATATGATGAAAGGTACTAAATTTTTAAACGACGGCACCGGTGTTATAGTAATAGGCATTACCGGAAGGGAGGCTTCCCAGGTTGTTATAGAATCCGAAAAGTTATTTCCGGGCATCGTAAAATGCGGAGTTACTCCCGGAAAGGGCGGAACCGTTCTTAAAGAAGAATGTCCGGTACCGGTTTTCGATACGGTAAAAGACGCCTTAAAAGTCAAGGAATTAAAAGAATCCGTAAATACCGGCCTTATATACGTTCCTCCCACTTCTGTTCTGGATGCGGTTTATGAACTGATAGACAACGGAATTAAACTTATGTATATAATTACCGAACATGTTCCTATCAGAGATTCCATAATAATATACGAACTTGCGAAAGAAAAAGGCGTTACCGTAGTCGGCGGAACGTCTTTAGGATGCTATGTTCCGTCAGTCGGAAGAATCGGCGCTATCGGCGGCAAAGACCCGAGCATTGCATTTAAGGACGGTTCTATAGTCGTTCTTTCAAAAAGCGGCGGGCTCACCGTTACTACATCGGAGATGTTTAAAAGAAGAGGTTTCGGCATTTATATGGCTCTGGCGGTAGGCGGCGACGTTATAGCCTGCACTACTTTTGCCGATGTTCTGCCCGAACTGGAAAAAAACAAAAACGTCCAGGCATGCGTCATAATGGGCGAACCGGGCGGTACATACGAAGAACAGGTTGCCGAACTTGTCGCTCAAGGCATATATACCAAGCCTTTGGCGGTGTTTGTCGCAGGCGTTTTCCAGGAGATGATGCCTGAAGGCGTTTCGTTCGGCCACGCCGGAGCGATAGTAGAAAGAGGAATGGGCAAAGCAACCAACAAGATAAAAATGCTTGAAGAAGTCGGCAAAAAAACCGGAACAATCAAAGTCGCCAAATTTTACCACGAATTGGTCAACTCGCTTATTTCGCTCGGAGTCAAAAGAGATTTCGAAGACGGTTCGTCCGACGACGTCAAACCTTTATACAGTACTTTGAAGTAATTGTTTGCATATTATTTTATTATAATATAAATTTTACTCCCTTAGTTTCTTCAATACGGTTGTCGAGGCTAAGGGATATTTAATTTAAAAGTTAAAAAATAAATTTAAATTAAGGAGCGTTCATTTTTATGTCTGAAACAGTTTCCCAAAAAGAATGGCGCAGCGCCATTACGTCTAATCAGGACGGAAAAATACTTATAAGAGGTTACAATCTCGACAATTTAATCGGAAATAAATCTTATGCGGAAGTATGCTTTTTGCTTTTAAAAGGCGAGCTTCCCAATCAAAACGAAGCTAAAATGCTCGACGCCATCTTTGTTTCATGTATAGATGCAGGCATAGCGACACCTTCCGCCGTAGCCGCAAGAACGGTATTTTCCGGCGGGAATTCTCTTAATGCCGCCGTAGCCGCAGGAGTATTGACTTTAGGCGATGCCCACGGAGGGGCAATAGAAAAAGCCGCCAAAATGTTTCAGGATTATTTAAAAGGCAAAGAGGGTATTAAAGATGCCGATATAAAAGAAATGGCGGCAAACATAGTTGACGACGCGCTCAAAAACAAAAAGAGACTCGCGGGTTACGGACATAAGCTTCATACGGTTGACCCGAGGACGAAAAGGCTTTTAGACGTCGCCGCAGGGCTTAATTTTGGAGGCAATTACGTTAAGCTGGCGGTTGGTATAGCCGATGAATTCAGGCTCAAAAAGCCCGAACAGAAGCTTCCTCTTAACGTTGACGGCTGTATCGCCGCAATAATTTCGGATATGGGTTTCGATTACAGGCTCGGCAAAGGCTTCTTTATTATCGCCCGTTCCGCCGGACTCGTCGGCCAGGTCTTCGAGGAATGGATGAGGGAAAAACCCTTCAGGAGATTAGCCGCAAACCTTCACGAATACGACGGAGTGCCGGAACGCAGCCTGTAAAATTATCAAATAAGTTAAAACATTTAAATATAAAATAAGGGAGGATTAGTATGGACGATAAAGCGTTGACTATAGAATTCGCCAGGGTTACGGAACATGCCGCAATATCGGTCGCGAGATTTATCGGCAGGGGCGACGAAAAAGCGGCGGACAGGGCGGCCGTCGAATCCATGAGAGACTCCCTTAATTATATCGATATAGACGGTACTATCGTTATAGGCGAAGGCGAAAGAGACGAAGCTCCGATGCTTTACATAGGGGAAAAAGTAGGCAACGGAAAAGGGCAGAAGGTCGATATAGCCGTTGACCCTTTAGAAGGAACTACTTTAGCCGCTACAAGCGCGCCTAACGCTATCGCAGTAATGGCCATAGGCGACCATGGGAACTTTCTTCACGCGCCGGATACCTATATGCAGAAGATAGCCGTAGGCCCTAAAGCGAAAGGCGCTATCGACATCAATCTTTCTCCGACAGAAAATCTTCTTAGAATCGCGGATGCCCTTAACAGATACGTCGAAGACCTTACCGTTATAATTCTTAACCGTGAAAGGCATAAGGCATTAATAGAAGAAGTGAGAAAAGCGGGAGCAAGAATCCGCCTTATTCAGGACGGCGACGTTGCGGGAGCTATCGCAACCGCCAAAGAAGATTCCGGAATCGACGTTCTTATGGGTATCGGCGGAGCTCCGGAAGGAGTTCTCGGCGCGGCGGCATTAAGATGCGTCGGAGGCGATATGCAGGGCAGGCTTGCTTTCAGGAATGAAGACGAAAAAGAGCGCGCCCTTAAAATGGGAATAAAAGATTTAAATAAAGTTTACGGAATACAGGAACTTGCCGCCGGCGACGTGATATTCGCAGCAACCGGAGTAACCAGCGGAGATTATCTAAAAGGCGTCGAATTTTTTCACGGCGGGGCAAAAACATATTCCGTAGTTATGAGGTCGAAAACCGGAACCATAAGATACATCGAAGCAAACCACTATTTTAATTACAAAGAAATAAAATAAAGCTCCTAACCGCGGGTATCGACGCCGTAAATTAATGGTATAATTAAATTAGTACAGTTTATATCGTTAACGGATTTATATCGTAAAAGGAGTGTCTTATGAAGGTTTTTATTACAGGCGGTACCGGGTTCGTAGGTTCGGTCGTTGCCGAAAAAATTAAATCCTCCGGCGCTTCCGTCACTCTTCTGGAACGCAATAAAAAGAAAATTCCGCATTTAAAAGAACTAGGCTTTGAAGTTTTCGAAGGAACGCTTGAAGAGAAAAGCGCCGTCAGCGCTTTTCTATCCTCTAACAAATTTGACGCCGCGATAAATCTTATAGGCATAATAAGAAGCCTCCCTGATTTTTCCTTTCAAAAGGTACACGTAGATTACGTAAACGCGCTATTGGAACTGGCAAAAGAAAGCGGCATAGAGAGATTTATTCATATGAGCGCTCTCGGCGCCGCCGAAAACAGCGATTCGGAATACTTTTCGACTAAATACGAAGGAGAATCTTTAGTCAGGAATTCCGGCCTTAAATGGACCGTTTTTCGTCCGTCGTTAATTTTTGGAAATAACGCCGGTTTTTTCGACGACCTAATCGACTTGGTAAAAACAAGAGCGTTCGTACCGATAATCGGAACCGGCGAAACTAAATTTGCGCCGATAGACGTCTTTTCCGTGGCCGAAGCATATAATAATGCTTTATATAACGAAAAAACGATAAATAAAGTATTTCAGCTGTGCGGCCCTGATACATTTACGTTCGAGGGAATGATAGATTTAATCATGGAAATTTCTCCGCCGAAAAAATTGAAAATTCATGCGCCGTCTTTTATAGCGGAGAAGTCTTTAAATTTTATCGAAAAATTATCGTCGTCTTTATCGAAAAATGCCCCTATAACTTCGGACCAGATAAGAATGTTGAAATACGACAATATATGCGAAGGAGATATGGGCGGACCGGACGAATTGTTAGGGCTAAAAAGGACGCATTTAAAAGACTGGCTTAACGAATACTTAACCGCCGCAAAAGCATAGAAAAAGGTGTCAGATTAATTTTCCCTTCCGTCATTGCGAGCGTATCTTTGGCGGCGTTTATAAAACCAACGGTTTTATGCAGACAAAAGGATGCGAAGCAATCTCGCTTTGTCAAGTGCATAATTCCGAAAATAAATATAAAATATGTCAACCGAAAACGAAAAGATTTTAATAGTCCAGCTTGCCGACCCCGAAAAGGAACCGGAAAAATCGATAGCGGGTCTTATATTTGCAAGAACGCTTGCCGTAATGGAAAACGATATTAATATATTCAGCATGGCAAGGGCACCTTTGCTCTATGCCAAGAATATAGCCGAAAATCCTCTTATAGATAAAAAATTTAAGGATTTAATAATAGAGAATCTCGCCGAATTATTAAAATATTCGTCCTCCGTTTCAATTTATATCTGCTCCAAGAGTAAAGAACTTTTATCATTGGACGAAAGCATGCTGATAAAGCCTTTCCAAATAGCCGGCATGCTCACCCTCCACAATTTAAAACAAAACTCCGACCATACATATTTCTTTTAGTAACTTCTCTTTTGCCTGCAACAAATTAATTTTATATTTAATAAAAAATATTTTTTTAAATTCGCTTGACTTTTAATAAAATCGATAATATTATTTAAGTGTGGTAAAAAGTGGTAAAAAGTGGTAAGCATTTAATTATATTAAAATAATAAACTTAAATAATTTATTTATTTTATGTTAAGCGGAAGATACAATCATTCTATAGACGATAAAGGAAGAATAAAAATTCCTCAGAAAATAAAAGATTCTTTGGTATCCGTTTACGATAATACTTCAGTAGTCATTACCAACCTAGATAAGTGCCTTGTAGCGTATCCGCTTGAAGAATGGCGCAAATTGGAAGAAAAAGCCCTCAGGCTTCCTTCGATGCAAAAAGACGTTATAGAATTTTTAAGGTATTTTTTTTCCGGCGCAGAGGAGGTAGAACTTGATAAAATGGATAGAATACATATTCCGCAATCGCTTAAAATAAGCGGAAATTTAAGCAAAGATGCAGTTCTTGTAGGAATAATAAACAGATTCGAAATTTGGGACAGAAATCTGTGGGATGCAAACTTTGAAGGTGCAAAATCCAATTTCGAATCCATTGCGGCTACTATGTCGCAGATCGGTTTTTAGTATGTCTTCTCATATACCGGTGCTTTTGGAAGAAGCGATGGATATTTTAAATATAGAGCCGGGTAATGTTTACGTTGACGGAACTTTAGGGGGCGGCGGTTTTTCGGAAGAGATATTGAAAAGGTTAAACAAAGGCGGTTTTCTTATCGGGATAGACAGGGATGCCGAAGCGGTAAAAAACGCCCGGACTGAATTTGAAAGTAAATTCGATAATAAAAATTTCAAGCTGTTTCATTCAAATTTTAGTAAAATAGATGAAATAGTAAAAGCAGCAGGATTTACCGAAATAGACGGCATCGTGCTTGACCTGGGGATAAGTTCCATTCAGCTTGAGGGCGGCAGAGGGTTCAGTTTCAATGAAGACGAAGGCGGCGGAGGTTTAGATATGAGGATGGATAAGGAAACCGGTTTGACGGCATACGACATAGTAAACGGCTATTCCGAGCAGAACATAGCCGATATTATATATAAATTCGGAGACGAAAAATTTTCGAGGAGAATAGCGAAAAGTATAATAGAATACAGAAAAAATAAACCGGTGGAAACATCTCAGGAATTAGCGGACATCGTGAGAAAAGCGGTTTATAAAGGTTACGTAAAATTCAAGAAATTTAAAACCGACCCTGCGACGAAAACATTTATGGCGTTAAGAATTTTTGTAAATGAGGAATACGATTCATTGGCGGAATTTTTAGAAAAGCTTAAAAATGTTTTAAAAAAAGGCGGCAAGGCGGTTATAATTTCTTTTCATTCGGGAGAGGACAGGCTCGTTAAGCATTTTTTAAAAAATAATTTAGTTTTTAAGCCGTTAAATAAAAAACCTATAGTCCCGGGGGAAGAAGAAATAAAAAAAAATCCGAGATCGAGAAGCGCGAAATTGAGGGCTTTTGAACATGTCTAAGATAAAGCCTTATTTTATCGTACTAGTTATTATATTGACAATTTTGGGTATTTTTTACGTATGGACGTCTATGGAAAGCATAAAACTTGGCTACGATATTACTAAGCTTAACGATATTAAATCTAAATTAGAACATAAACGCAAAGAACTTTTAATTAAAAAAACGGCTTTAAGCTCTCCTTCCAGGATTTACGGCATTGCGGGGAAAATGGGTTTCATTTATCCGGAAGAGGGCGAAATTATAATGGTCCATGATTAGAGTATGGAAAACGACTTTAAAACTGAGAATGATATTCGGTTTTATCGTAATCCTGATTTTTGGAGGATTATTAATAAGCAAGGCGTTCGACCTTCAAATAATAGAAGGCCGGAGATTGAGAATGCTTGCCCGCGAGCAGTTTCGTGCAAATGTTTATTTTACGCCTGAGCGCGGCAATATTTATTCTTCTAACGGCAGCATACTTGCGGCAAGCGTTAACGTTCCGGGAATTGCCGTCGACCCCTTGATGGTCGGGCATAAACTCAAAAATGCCGAAACATTATCTAAAATAACCGGAATTAGCTATGCAAAAATAATTAAAATATTAAACCGCAGAATTCAATTTGCATGGATTAAAAGGAGGGTAACCGGGCAGGCGGCAAAAGACGTCGAGAAGCAGGGAATAGCCGGGGTCGTTATAGTAAAACAGCCGGTAAGGTATTATCCTAACGGGACGCTGTTGGCGCATGTTTTAGGATTTGTAGGAATCGACGATAACGGTTTGTCCGGAATAGAATATAAATATAATAAATTTTTAAAAGGAAATAAACGTGCGCTAAAGGTTTTGCACGACGGTTTAGGGCAGTATATATTCGTAAGGGGATTCGGGCTTAAAAAAGCAACGCACGGCGATAACATTTATTTAACTATTAATAAACAGCTTCAGTTTATAACCCAGTATTATTTAGATAAGGAGGCGAAGGCGGCTCATTCCAAAGGCGCTTTCGCAATACTTATGGATCCAAACACGGGAGCGATTCTTGCTATGGCGGATTATCCTTCTTTTAATCCAAACCGTTACTGGAAATATTCCGCAGGGTATTGGAGAAACAGAGCAGTTACCGACGATTTCGAACCGGGTTCCACTATGAAGCCGTTTGTCGTGGCCGCCGCTCTTTCCGAAGGGCTCGTCAAACCGGATACCGTAATTAACTGTTATCACGGAACATATTCGCTGGACGGGATAACGGTACACGATGTAGAAAACTGGTTCGGCAGATTTTCCGTCAACCAGATAGTGGAATATTCCAGCAATGTCGGCGAGTGCCAGATAGGCCTGAAATTCAAAAAGTCTCAGCTTTATAAATGGTTTGGTTTATGGGGATTCGGGCATATTCCCCATGCCGGACTTCTGGGAGAGGCCAAGGGAATTATAAAGCCTTTAGACGAATGGTCGGAAGTCGGTCCCTGCGAAATGGCGTTCGGACAGGGCATCAGCGTTACGGGACTGCAGGAAATGGTCGGACTTTCGGCTATAGCGAACGGCGGACGCGTTATAAAGCCCTACATTATCAAAAAGATAGTAAATGCGTACGGAAAAGTTATTTATAAAGCAAAACCGAAATATTTAAAAAGAATAATAACTTCCAAGGTAGATAAAGAAGTTAAATATATGATGCGCTTAGTCGTTAAAGGCGGAACCGGCCAGTATTCTAATCTCATAGATTTTAAGGTTTCCGGAAAAACCGGAACCGGACAGATTGCCGACCCGAAAACCGGCAGATATTATAAAAACAGATATACGGCATCTTTTATGGCTTTTGTTCCATACAGGCATCCTGAATTAGCGATGCTGGTAGTTCAGCAGGAGCCGTCTAAAATAGGCTATTACGGCGGAGCCGTCAGCGCGCCCGTGGTGCGCAGCGTATTTAAAAACGCATTAAATATATTAAACGTATATCCCGGCGGAAACGCATATATAAAACAGTCTAAGACGGAGGCCGGCCTTAAAGCCGGCCTTGCGGCCGCAACCGTCGCCGCGGACAATGCTCCGGCAGCCGTTTCCGGAGTAATGCAGGATTTAAAAGGCGATACGATTTATAAAGCGTTAGAGATTTTAAAGCAATACAGGCTTGACGTAAAAGTCAGCGGGAGCGGATATTTATATTATCAGAGCATAAAGCCCGGTACGGATGCCGGCAACGGAAAAGTCATAGTTTTAAAATTCAGGTCGGGTAAATATTACTCTTCGGCAAATTTAAAAAGTGCAAAAAAAGCAAAAAGCAAAAAATAAAATTTATGAATATTAGGGATATTATAAAAAACAGCGATTTAATAAAATCCGTATTCGGGAGAACGGATATCGATATTGCCGGAATTTCAAACGATTCCCGCAGTATAAAAAAAGGCTGCCTTTTTGCCGCAAGAAAAGGGGTCAAGGTCGATTCCAATATTTATATAGACGAAGCGTTATCAAAAGGCGCTTCAGCTATATTAACGGATGATGCCGAAACAGCCGAAAGGCTTAAGAACAAGGATATTGTTATAATAACGGCTGAGAATGCCTTAAAAGCTTATGCCGTTATTTCCAAAAACTTTTTCGACAATCCGGCGGAAAAATTAAAAATCGCAGGCGTTACGGGAACAAACGGTAAAACTACCACTACGTTTTTAATAAAATCCATTTTGACGGCGGCAGGAAGTAAAGCAGGTTTGATAGGAACGATAGATTATGAAATAGGAGGCGGCTCCGCTCCGTCTAAGAATACTACGCCGGATGCATATGAACTTAACGGGATGTTTTCGGAAACCGTTAAATCCGGAGGATGCTGCTGCGTTATGGAGGTTTCTTCGCACAGCCTTGCGCAGGACAGGGTTTACGGAGTTCCTTTCGATGTTGCGGTTTTTACTAATTTGACCCGCGACCACCTCGATTACCATGAAAATATGGATAAGTATTATTCGGCTAAAAAAAAGCTTTTTTCGGAAATATTATTAGAAAGCTCCAAAATAAAGAAATTTGCTGTAATAAATAACGACGACCCTTACGGAAAAAGACTCATAAGCGAGTTAAAAGAAGAGTTTAAAGGGGAAGATAAAATCGGCCTGCTTACTTACGGATTAGGGGAAGACTGCGATATATCCGCCGGAAACATAAATTATTACAGGGACGGCTTAGAATTAGATATTATTTTTCCGGACGGGAATGCCGCAAGGGGAATCCGCTCGAATCTTATCGGCGGATATAACGTTTATAATATACTTGCCGCAGTTTCCGCGGCTTATGCTCTTTCAGCAACCGAAGACTCTATAGTTTCGGGAATAGAATCGTTAGCAAATGTTCCGGGCAGGGTCGAAAAGATAAATATAGCAAATGCCGTGTCGCCTTTGATTTGCGTAGATTATGCGCATACCGACGATGCCCTCAAAAGGGTGCTGTCCGCTTTAAGGAATATAAGCGACGGCAGGCTTATAAGCGTTTTCGGATGCGGAGGCGACAGGGATAAAGGGAAGAGGCCGCTTATGGGTATGCATTCCACGGACATAGCCGATATAAGCATAATTACGTCCGATAATCCGAGAAGCGAAGACCCGCTCTCGATTATAAGGGAAATAGAAGCCGGCATAAAGAAAGGGCTGTTTGTGGATAAAGAAAAACTTAAAGGCAAAGAGAACGGGCATGTTTATACTATCGAGGAAGACAGGGCAAATGCAATAAGGCTTGCGCTTTCCGTAGCATCCGAAGAAGACGTAGTTCTGGTCGCAGGGAAAGGGCATGAAGATTATATGCTCGTCAAAGAAAACAGGTTTCATTTCAGCGATAAAGAAGAAATATTAAAATATTATGAAAATAGAATATAACTTAACTTTAGACGAAATTTTAAACTGTACTAACGGAAAAGCCGTAATTTCCGGAAACGGAACCGGACCTTTAGTTTTTAACGAAATATTTACCGATTCTAGGGAAGAGTTTTCTAAAAATGCGGTGTTTATAGCATTAAAAGGGGAAAAATTTAACGGAGAAGATTTTGTAGATAACGTCTTTAAAAAAGGCGGCTACTGCGCTTTGGTTTCATGGGATTTCCTCGACGGACACGATATATCGGCATATTCCGATAAAATCGTTATAGCGGTTTCGGATGCGGCTTCCGCCCTCGGAAATATTGCAAAATTTTATTTAAGCAGGTTTGATTTAAAGAAAAAAATAGCCGTAACCGGTTCATGCGGAAAAACGACTACAAAGGAAATGGCATACGCTATGCTTTGCTTAAAATACGGCAAAGAAAAAATTCTTAAAAACGATTATAATTATAATAATCTTATAGGCGTCCCCAAAGCTATTTTCGGATTAAATAAAAATCACGAATATCTTATTTTAGAAATTGGAACAAATAAAAAAGGGGAGATAAAAAAACTATCCGAAATTATATCTCCCGATGTGGGAGCGATTACCAATATAGGCAGGTCGCATCTCCTGGAATTTAAAAATACAGAAGGAGTTTTTGAAGAAAAGAAAGAACTTGCTCTTGCATTGAGCCTTAAAAAAGATGCGTTTTTGATATTAAATGCCGACGATGAAATATTGTCTGCAGAATATAAGCATAAAAATTTCCCCGGCGTAAATATTATTTCGTTTGGATTCGGAAAGCAAACAGGCATAACTCCCGATATCTTGTGCAGTAAGGTCGATATAAACGGCCAAACCGGCAAGGCCATTATAGAGCTTTCCTTTAAAGGAAGAAAATATTCCGCGAATATCAATTTTTACGGAACGCATCTGATTTCTGATCTATTATGCGCCCTTTCAATAGCCGAAGCTTGCGGGTTCGACGTTGAAACCGGATTAAAGGCAATGGAAGGGTTTATGCTTCCCGCCGGAAGGATGCAGATAATTTTTAATAACGCCGAGGGATATATATTAGTAAACGATTCCTATAATTCAAATCCCGATTCTTTGAAAGCGGCGCTGGATTATATAAAAACAAATTACGGCGGCAAAAAAAAAATATTGGTTTTAGGGGATATGTTGGAATTGGGCGATTCGGCCGAATCCGAGCATATCGAAATGGGACGGAGTGTCGCCGATACCGCCGATTTTATATTTTATAAGGGGAATTACTCCGATTATATAACAAAGGGGCTTGGAGAAAAAGGATTTAAAGGGAAATTTTTCATAATCGAAAATAAAGGCGCATTTACGGATGCTTTTAAAAAATTAGATAAGAAAAACAGCGTCATATTGGTCAAAGGTTCTAGAGGGATGAAATTAGAGGAATATTTGGAAGAAATACCGAAAAAATAAAGAAAAGAGAGGCGGCTAAAATCACGATGTTAAATTTTAATATAGATTTTTTTAGGTATATTACGTTCAGGTCGTCCTATGCGATAATTTTATCGTTAATATTATCTATTGCGTTCGGAAAGATATTTATTAAAATATTAAAAAAAATGAAAATAGGACAGGTTGTGAGGGAAGACGGACCTAAATCCCATATAAGCGAGAAGAAAGATATTCCTACTATGGGAGGGCTGCTGATATTATTCAGCGTATTAATTCCGGTATTGCTGCTTACTAAGCTTTACAATTTTTATCTTTATATGGGCTTATTAACCCTTTTAAGTTTCGGGCTTATAGGCTTTGCCGACGATTTTTTAAAAGTCAGGGGGCATTCCTCTAAAGGGCTTAGGGGCAAATATAAATTCGGCATCCAGAGTTTGATTGCCCTTTTTGTTTCCGCCGTTCTATATTTTCACGATAAATCGTTAGGGTTAGTAGTTATTCCGTTTGTCAAGGACTATTATCTTAATTTGGGTCCGTATTTTATAATTTTCGCGGCTTTTATAATAGTCGGCTCTTCCAACGCGGTTAATTTAACGGACGGGCTCGACGGATTAGCTATAGGGGTTTTTGCCGTTTCTATAGCCGGATATCTTATATTCTCCTATGCCGCATCCAATTATAAATTTGCGAACTATCTGTCCATACCTTATATGAAAAATATCGGCGAAGTAGTTATTTTATGCGCTTCTCTGTTCGGAGCTTCTATAGGCTTCCTGTGGTTTAATTCTTATCCTGCATCGGTTTTTATGGGGGATACCGGCTCGATATCGCTTGGGGCTGTTCTCGGATACGTGGCAATAGTTTCTCAGCAGGAAATACTGCTTGTTATAATAGGTTTCGTATTCGTACTCGAGGCGTTAAGCGTCATATTTCAGGTGGGTTCTTATAAACTGCGGAAAAAAAGAATATTTAAAATGGCGCCTATTCATCATCATTTTGAAATAGAAGGCGTGCCGGAGTCTAAGATAGTAATAAGGCTGTGGATTATTTCATTGATATTGACCATATTCGCTCTTTCTACGCTAAAACTGAGGATTTTTTAATGAGCACTTTAATTCTGGGTTACGGGAAAACGGGCAGGGCCCTTTACGATTATATAACCGGCCCAAATGGTTGCTGCGGAAACGGACAGACCTTGATATACGACGATATTGCCGAAGTCAACGGACTGCCTGGCGAAAATGCTTTGTTTTTTAATAAAACAAACGAGGAGATTTTATTCGGAAAATATTTTGAGAATATTAAGCGGTGCATAGTCAGCCCCGGAATAGAAAGAAGCCACAAAATTATTTTAATGTTGAAAAGCCGTAATATTCCGGTTTATAGCGAGATAGAATTTGCATATAATGAATTAAAAAATAATCCGAAAATTATTGCCGTTACCGGAACTAACGGAAAAACTACAACGGCGACTCTCTGCAAAAACGCGGTAGATAAAGCCGGTTTAAGCGAAAAGACGTTCGTGGGGGGCAATCTGGGAGTCCCCTTTATTTCCGGAATAAAGGATTATAGAGATTTTATTCTGGAAATATCGAGTTTCCAACTGGAGTGGGTTTACGACTTTAAACCCGATATCGCCGTACTGCTCAATGTCGAGGACGACCATTTAGACAGATACGAAAATTTCGACGAGTACAGGCTCACAAAATATAAATTGTTTAAAAATCTTAAATACAGCGATACAGCCGTACTGAATTACGATGACCGCAATTCGTCTATTTTAAAGGGCGTTACGGGCTCAAACGCTGTTTTGTACGGATTTGACGAAAATAAATGCGACGTTTACTACAAAGACGATGCCGTTAATTTAAGGCTTAAGGCTCTTTGCGGTTTTAACGCTTCCATATCTTTGAAAAACGTAAAGGATAAAAGAAAATTCGTTATAAGCGATATGATGGCGGCGGCGTGCTCTTTAATGTTATACGGAATTTCTCCCGATATTATAGAAAAGGCATTCGAAGAATATAAACTTTTGAGGCACAGGGTCGAATATATAGGGAATATCGAAAATATAGAATTTTACGACGATTCGAAGGCGACCAATCCGGCCGCGGTAATAAGCGCCCTTGAATCGTTCGGCGCCGGGAAGAACAGGAATATAGTTCTTATACTTGGAGGCAAAGACAAGGGGTTTAATTACGAATATATGATTCAGCCTATAAAGAACAGCGTAAGAGCATGCGTTTTGATGGGCGAAACAAAAGACGTACTGCAGGATGTTTTACGGGGGCATATAGAACTGCTAAAGGCGGAGGACATGAAAGACGCCGTTAAGAAGTCGTTCGATTTTTTAAAAAACAACACGGAGGCGGACGCCGCAGGGACAGTCCTGCTTTCTCCCGCTTCCTCCAGTTTCGATATGTTCAGGGATTACAATGAAAGAGGAGACGTATTTAAAAAATGCTACCTGCAGTTAAAAGATAATTTTGCGGATAAAAAATGATTAACTACGGAAAGATTTTTATAAGAAAATACGATATAACATTATTTTTAACGGCTATACTTCTTATAGCGGCCGGACTCGTTATGGTCTATTCGACAAGCGCGATGATTTCCATAGTCCAATACGGCGACAGCTATCATTTTATTATAAGGCAGGGTATATACGTTGCCGTGTCCGGATTTTTTATATGGTATTTAATGCATAACGATTACCATATTTTAAAATCGTTTTATAAGATTATTTTATTGGGAATAATAGTTCTAATGTTTCTGGTATTTATCCCGCACATAGGCATAGACGCGGGAGGCTCCAGAAGGTGGGTCAATTTCAAGTTCTTCAGCATACAGCCCTCCGAATTTTTGAAGATTTTTTTTATAGTGTATCTGGCTAATTTTTTAGAAAAAAGAAAGGATATACTGGATAATAACCCTTATTCGCTTATGTTCATAAGCCCTTTTATATTTATGGGATTTTTAGATATTTTACTTTTAAAAGAGCCTGATTTCGGGACAAGCTTCATTCTATTCGTTATAACGTTCATAATGTTGTTTGCAGGAGGAGTAACCCTTATTTATCTTATTATCACCGCCGCTTTAGGGAGCGTTGCGGCATATTTTCTGATTTTTACCGTGGCGTACAGAAGAGATAGGATACTCGCCTTCCTTCACCCGTTTCACGATAAGTCGGGCATAGGTTTTCAAATAATACAGTCTTTATATGCATTCGCAAGAGGCGGTTTTTTCGGGATGGGTTTGGGCAACGGAAAGGAAAAATTGTTTTTCCTGCCGACCCCTTATTCAGATTTTATATTTTCTACCGTAGGAGAAGAGCTTGGATTTATAGGAGTGCTTATATTTATAATTCTTTATCTGCTTATGGCATATAGGGGATTAAAAATTGCTATACATGCGCCGGATCTTTTCGGAACTTATCTTGCATACGGAATCACTTGTCTTATCGCGTTAAGCGCTTTTATAAATATCGGAGTGGTTCTGGATCTACTGCCTACAAAGGGGCTTGCCCTGCCCTTCATAAGCTACGGGGGCAGTTCTTTGCTTGCTTCGTGTATCGGCATAGGCATTTTGCTTAATATATCTTCTCAAAGCCTTAAGGGGAAAAATATTTAATGAATATTATAATTGCGGGCGGAGGAACAGGAGGGCATTTATTTCCGGGCATTGCGGTTTATGAAAAACTAAAAAGTTTAGACGGCGGAGCAAAGGTTTATTTTATAGGGACGGAAAGGGGCATAGAAAACAGGATTAAAGATGACTGGGGTTTTGAATTATTTATAATAAACGTAAAGGGATTTTCCGGAAAAAGTTTTATGGATAAGCTAAATTCTTTAGTAGGACTATTCGGCGCGGCAAAAAGGGTAAATTCTATTTACCGCAATATAAAACCTGATTATGTTTTAGGTCTGGGAGGATATATTTCTTTTGTTCCGCTTATCGCGGCAAGATTAAAAAATATAAAGTGCGGCGTTATGGAGCAGAATGCGGAGCCCGGGCTTTCTAATAAAATACTGGCTTTTTTAGGAATAACCGTTTTTGCTTCTTTTGAAGCAACAAAAAAATATCTACGTTTTTCCCGCGTTATAGCAACGGGAAATCCCGTAAGAGAAAAAATTTATAAATTGGCCGTATCCGGAGCGGCCAAAAAAAATGAATTTACAAATAAAAAAAAATTAAGTATATTTGTTTTCGGGGGTTCCCAGGGGGCATCTTCCGTTAATAAAGCGTTTATGGATATGCTGTCTATGCTCGACGAAGAAATATCCGGCAGCATAACCGTGTATCATCAAACGGGCGAACGGGATATAGAAAAGGCCGAAAATTTTTATAAGAGCGCAAAAATAAGCGGATACGAAGTTTTTCCGTTTACCGACGCTATAGAAAATTATTATTTGGCAAGCGATATTGTTATATGCAGGGCGGGGGCGGGCACGCTGTCCGAACTTGTTTTATTGAGAAAACCGGCTATTTTGGTGCCGTATCCTTTTGCGGCCAAAAATCATCAGGAAAAAAACGCCGAGGCGTTTTCGGACAAAGGGTGTTTTTATGTGCTCAAAGACGATGAAGAACTTTCTAAAGATTTATTACAAACAATCCGCAAAATATTTTATAATAGAGATTTGTTAAAAGATATGTATGAAAATTTAAAAATATTTCCTGTTAAAGACTCTGCTTCGGAAATAGCAGGCATAATATTAAATAAAGGAGAGAAATAATGAAAAACGGCGTCAAAAAGATTCATCTTATCGGCATCGGGGGCTCCGGCATGAGCGGCATAGCCGAAGTTCTCATCAATTTGGGTTATTCAGTTACGGGTTCCGATATAGAATACAGCCAGACAATAGAAAAAATTGAATCTATCGGCGGCAGGGTTTTCATCGGACACAGTTCCGAAAATATTAATGAATCCGAGGTAGTAGTCTATTCTACGGCAATTCAGGAAAATAATCCGGAGTTAACGGAAGCTCGAAGCAAAAAACTGACGGTCCTCAGGCGCGCCGAAATGCTATCGGAATTGCTTTCCTTAAAAAAGGGCATTGCTATCGCCGGTTCTCACGGCAAAACGACCACTACTTCCATGATATCGTCTATACTTGGGGAAGCCGGAGTCGATCCTACCTTTGTCGTGGGCGGAAAAGTTTTCGGTTTAGGCATGCATTCAAAAGTCGGCAAAGGCGATTATATGGTCGTAGAGGCCGATGAAAGCGACGGCTCTTTTTTGAAGCTTAAACCCGATTATTGCATAGTTACGAATATCGATTATGAGCACATGTGCTATTACGGAAACATAGAAAATTTAAAGAAATCGTTTATAGATTTCATAAATAACATATCATTTCTAGGTTTTGCGGTTTTATGCGCCGATAATCCTATATTAAGCTCTCTTTTTCCGGAAATAAACAAAAAATATTTTACCTACGGCATAGAACAAAAAGCGGATTATTATGCTTTAAATATATCGCTGGAAAAAAATTCGTCTTCATTCGATGCATATTCGGGCGAAAAATTAATAGGAAAATTCAATTTATCGGTTCCTGGGATGCACAATGTTCTAAATGCTCTTTCCGCTATCGTTACCGCAAAAGAATTAGGTATTAAAACGGAATTTATCCAAAAGGCGCTTAAGGATTTTCACGGCGTGGAAAGAAGATTCCAGATTAAAAAATCTAACGACAGGCTGATAGTAGTTGACGATTACGCGCATCATCCGGTAGAAATAGCGGCTACTCTTAAGGCCGCTAAAAATTGGAACAGGCAGATAGTCGCCGTTTTCCAGCCCCACAGATATTCAAGAATGAAAGATTTAATGGACGATTTCGTAAGTTCTCTTAAACTTGCGGATTTCGTTATAATAACGGATGTCTATTCCGCGGGAGAAATCGAAATAGAAGGCGTGTCGTCTATGGCATTATCGGAAAAGATGAGGCGCGAAGGCTATAAGAATGTTTTTTACGTTCCTAACAGGAAGGATATAAAATCTAATTTAAAAAATATGCTGAGGGGCGGGGAAATGGTAATATTTCTTGGGGCAGGCGATATAACAAAGAGTTGCGACGATTTTGTCCACAGCAGAACCAGAACAGGCGGCAGAAAAACATCTGAAGCATACGGCAAGGCATTATTGGCCGCTCAAATTAATTCTTAAAACTATGAATAAAAAAAAGCGCATAAATTTATTAAGCGGATTAAAAGAATTCGGGATAGAATTTCTGGAAAATGAAGAAATGTCGGCATACTCTTCTATCAAAATAGGAGGCTTGACCGATTTAATTATATTTCCGAAAAACGAAACGGAGTTGGTTTCCGTTATAAATCTGCTTAAATCCGATTTATGCGGCTATTATATTATCGGCAGAGGAACCAATATCCTTTTTAAAGACGAAAGAATATGCCTCCCCGTTATTTCGTTTAAAAAATTCGACTCTAATCTGTCGGAAAACAAAAAAAACGGGTCGGAAATCGTTTTGGAGGCCGGCGCGGGAATGCCCCTGTCGAAGATTTTAAACTATGCAATAAAAAACAATATGGGCGGATGCGAATTTTTTTATGGGATACCTGGCACTGCCGGCGGGGCGGTAAGAATGAACGCCGGTTCGAAAGAAAGCGTAATAGGAAATATTATCGATGCCGTGGAAATTATCACGGATAAAGGGGCAAAATATATTATCGGGAAAGACGATTTGAAATTTTCATACCGCAATTTAGAAATAGGAGGCATTAAAGGTGGCTACTTCATTACCAAGGCATATCTGAAGTTTTATAGGTCGTCCGCGCTAAAAATAAAGGAGAATATCGAGGTTTTCAAAAAAAGAAAATCGTCGCAGCCGCTCGGCGAATTTTCTTTAGGATGTATCTTCAGAAATCCGTCAGGCGTTTCTGCCGGAAAAGTCATAGAAGAAATAGGATTTAAAGGTTTTTCCATGGGCGGCGTTTCCGTTTCCGAAAAACACGCTAATTTTATAATTAATAAAGGCGGCGCAAAGCCGGACGATATCGTGTCTTTAATAAAAAATATTCAGGAAAAGGCGTTATCGCATAGGGGCATTAAACTAAATACGGAAATAAAGATAATTTAAACAATTAATTACTAATTTATATGCGGGAAAGTATCAAAAATTTGAGAATCGGCGTTTTGGCGGGGGGCAGGTCTGCAGAGAGGGAAATTTCCATTAAAACCGGAAATGCCGTTGCAGGTTCGCTCAAAGAAAGCGGCTATAACGTCGTAACTTTCGACTTAGACGAAAATTTTGCCGAAAATTTAAAAAATATAGACGTCTGTTTCATAGCTCTTCACGGAACTTACGGAGAAGACGGAAGGGTGCAGGGCGCGCTCGATATATTCGGCATTCCGTACACGGGTTCCGGAGTCTTGGCAAGCGCGCTTGCTATGGATAAAATAAAATCGAAAGCGTTGTTTAATTTCTACGGATTAAAAACTCCTCCGGGAATCGCCGTTAAAATAGGGGAAAAGGGAGAATTCCTGAGAAAAAAACTTAAGCATATAGAGCCGCCCTATTTTATTAAGCCTAACGCTTCCGGTTCCAGCATAGGATGCGGTATAGTAAATAGGGAGGAAGAACTTGAGGAAGCATTAAACAATGCTTTTAAATATGACGATGAAGTATTGATAGAAAAATATATAAAAGGAAGGGAGATACAATTTGCGGCGGCTTTCGGAAAACCGCTCGGCTGTGTCGAGGTTAAACCCAAAGATATTTTTTATTCTTACGATGCAAAATACACTAAAGGCAGGACCGAATATTTAATTAATCCCGAACTGACGAAAGAAGAATACGACGAATGTGAGGCTGCCGCAGTGAAAGCAAATGAAATTATAGGATGCAGGGGGGTTTCGAGAACCGACATTATACTTTCCGGCGAGGGCGCTGCTTATATTCTCGAACTTAATACGCTCCCGGGTTTGACGGAGCTGAGTTTAGTTCCTATGATTGCCGGAAATAAAGGGATAAGTTTTAACCGGTTGGTAGAAGATATAATAGAAGATGCCGTTATTAAAAAAGAAAAACAATAAGAAAATCAAGAAAATAAATGGGACAAATAGAGGTAATTTTAAAAAGTATTTTTTAAATTCTGTTTATGCGTCTGCGGCGGTTATTTTAATTTCCGCCGGAGGTTATTTCGGATATAAAGCTTATAACTATTTATTTTTTAAAAAGAAGGTATTTATTCTTAAAAAAATAAGCGTAAGCGGTAAGGGCGTAACCTACGGGGAAAAAATTAAAATTATAAAACAGTCGAAGCTAAGTAAAAATGAAAACCTGTTCGGAGTCAATTTAAAAAGGGTTTCAAGATTAATCGCATCGGACAGATGGGTTAAGGACGTTACGGTTTACAAGAAGTATCCGGATAAGATAGTGATAGTTTTAAAAAAAAGGAAAACGTTTGCAATGATATCTTATGAAAATAATCTTTATTACATAAGTCCGAACGGATATATAATAGGCAGGGCCGATTACGGCGGAGGCTATAAATATCCGGTTATTACAGGTTTAAATATAGACAGCGATAATGCCGGCGGTTATTTTAGGAAGCTCAGGAAGGCGTTGTATTTTTTAAAAATTGCAAGAGCTTCTATTCTTTCCGGCCTTATCGGCGAGGTGCATATAGAAAAAGATAACGGAATAGCGGTTTATACAGGCAGCGGATTATATATAAAATTCGGCATAGGCATGTATAAAAACAAGCTTAAAACGCTTAAGAAGCTGTTTTACGAAATCAACAGGCTTAATATTAAGTATAAGCCTTATATAAACTTAGAATATAAAGATGAAGCGGTTATAAAAGTGAACAGGGGCTCCAGGGTATTGCCGGCAAATTATAAAAATAACGCGGTGTCGCCCGACGCCTTTAAATAAAATAAATATATATCGGTTCAAAAATAGAGGACGAATTGGAAAAGAACAATAACATTTTTGTCGGATTAGACATAGGAACGACCAAAGTCTGCGCAATAGTCGCCGAGGCCAAAAACGATTCTTTAGAAATAATAGGCGTAGGTACAAGCGGCTCCGCCGGACTTAAAAACGGCGTCGTAGTCAATATTGAAAATACGGTGGAATCTATTACCAAAGCCGTAGAAGACGCCGAACTTATGGCGGGTTATCAAATTCAGGAAGCAGTAGTCGGGATTGCCGGTTCGCATATCCGCGGCTTCAGTTCCCGCGGAATAGTAGCCGTTAAAAGCAGAGAGGTGACCCAGCAGGATATCGACAGGGTAATATCCGCGGCTAAAACTATGTCCATACCTATGGACCATGAGGTCATACATGTAATTCCGCAGGGCTTTACCGTGGACGACCAGGATGATATTAAAAATCCTATAGGCATGAGCGGTTTAAGGCTGGAAGCGAGCGTCCATATAGTCACGGCTTCAAGCATAGCGGCGCAGAATATCGTAAAATGCGCCAACAAGGCAGGGATAGACGTTTCCGAAATCGTTTTGGAACAAATTGCGTCCAGCGAGGCTGTTTTAACCGAAGACGAAAAAGAGCTGGGAGTAGCCCTTATAGACATCGGCGGCGGAACTACCGACGTAGCTATATTTCACAGGGGAAATATAGTGCATACCTTTGTAATACCGAAAGGGGGACAGAGCGTTACGAGCGACGTGTCTAAAGGGACTACGACTATTCCTCAGGAAGCCGAAAAAATTAAGATAAAATTCGGCATAGCAAAGGAATCGCTTGCCGGAAAGGACGAGATAATAGAAATTCCCGGATTCGGGGGCAGGCCGCCGCGGCCCATATCCCGGCAGCTGCTCGGCAATATTATAGAACAGAGAATGGCCGAAATATTCACGTGGATTAGGAAAAATATCGAAAAAAACGGTCTGGAGAGCAAAATTCTTTCCGGATACGTAATTACGGGAGGGGCGGCTCTCATAGACGGTTCGGCGGAACTCGCCGTCGAAATTTTTAACGCTCCGGTAAGAATCGGCTATCCTTTGGATATGGGGGGTTTAACCGACGTTATAAGTTCTCCGATATATTCTACGGGAGTCGGACTCGTTAAATATGCGTATAAAAATAGAAACGGACTGAGTAAGAAATCTTTTTCTTCTAAAAACGGGGACAATCCGTTTGTTATTATAAAAAATTGGTTTTCCGATTTAATAGAATATTTTTTCTGATAATTAATAAAAACGCTTAATTTAATCGATATTTTTTACGATATATAATAAGGCAGATAAAAGGAGGGAATGATGTTAGAATTTGTAGAAAATAATGAATTAACGGCAAAAATAAAAGTTGTAGGCATCGGCGGCGGAGGCGGCAATGCGGTTAATACCATGATAGCGGCGGGACTTTCCGGAGCCGATTTCATAGCGGCAAATACCGATGCCCAGGCATTAAAAGCAAACGCGTCGAGTATAAAAATCCAGCTCGGAGAACAGATTACAAGGGGGCTGGGAGCCGGAGCCAATCCTGAAGTAGGAAAAAAATCGGCGTTAGAGGATAGAGAAAAAATCAGGGAGATTTTAGAAGGTTCGGATATGGTGTTTATTACCGCCGGACTCGGCGGAGGCACCGGAACCGGAGCTGCTCCCGTAATTGCGCAGATAGCCAAAGAAGTAGGAGCTTTAACCGTAGCCGTAGTCACTAAGCCTTTTATTTTTGAAGGCAACAGAAGGATGAAACAGGCGGACGAAGGTTTAAGGGAACTCAAGGCTGTCGTCGATACGGTCATTACCATTCCAAATCAGAGGCTTTTAGCCGTTGCGGGCAAATCTACTTCTATGCTCGATGCTTTTAAAAAGGTTGACGAGGTTCTTCTTCAAGCCGTTAAAGGCATATCCGATTTAATAAATGTGCACGGCCTTATTAACGTCGATTTCGCCGACGTCAAGACTATAATGTCCGAAATGGGTATGGCGCTTATGGGGACGGGTATTGCGGAAGGGGAGAATAAGGCGCTGGAGGCGGCGCAGAAGGCCATTTCAAGCCCGTTATTAGAAGACATAAAGATAGAAGGCGCAAGGGGCCTTCTTATAAATGTCGCAGGCGGAAAGGATATGAGCATCTTTGAGGTAAACGAGGCGGCCGAAAAGATTAAATCCGAAGCCCACCCGGATGCCAATATAATATTCGGCGCAGTGATAGACGATACTCTCGAAGACAAAATGATGGTAACGGTCATAGCCACGGGATTGGGTTCCGAAACGCGTCCGATTTCCTTGGTTTCCGTTAACGGCTCCGGCGCATCGCCTGTCCAGATTAATGCCGCCAATCCTGAAAATCAACAGTTTCCCGAAGCCGCGGATATAAGCAACAAAACCGAATCCAAAACTATATATATAGACAGATTTTCCGACAAAGAAGAAGAGGATGATTACGAAAGCGAAAGATACGATATCCCGACGTTTATGAGAAAACAGGCTGATTAATCATTATGCGGGGCGGAGGAGATTTTAAAGAATTCGATATTAAGGCAAAGATATGGCTTGAAAAAGACGGCGAACCGGTTTTCGGATTAGGCAGATTTCTTCTTCTTGAAAAAATAGAATCTTCCGGTTCTATATCTTCTGCGGCAAAAGAACTCGGTTATTCTTATAAGAAAGCATGGAGTTTTATAAATCTTATGGAAAAAAGATTCGGTTTCGAACTGGTCAGTAAAAAAATCGGGGGGAGGCACGGAGGCGGTTCCGTTCTTACCGAAAAAGCAAAAAATATAATGAATATGTATGAAGAATTGCTGGAAAAAGAAAAAATTTTTTTAAAAGATTATTACAGGCACACCCCGCATCTTTTACACCCCTCGAAACATTGAGGAGTAGTCTTAAAATTAGAGCCCCTAAAGCACTCGTCCAAAAGATATTTTTTTGTGACCCCCTGGTCTATTATTTCCCATGGTAAAAGTTCGTCTTTGCCGAAATTTCTTATAAAGTCGTTTATGCCGTATCCTTTAGCCTCCGCCGCATTTTTGAGGCTGATTTTATTTATAAAAGAATAAATCAAAATTTCGTTGGAAATTCTAGAACCCCTTGCAAAAAAAGCTTCGGTAAAAGCTGCGCTTAAAGAGTTTATATTAACATTGAGATTAGGCAGGCGCTTAAGTCCGTCCGTAATATAACGGGCTTTTTTGCGAAGAACGCTCGGATCTTCAAAATTTTCCCATTGAAGCGGCGTCCATGCTTTCGGAACGAAAGGTCCGAAAGATGCCGTAAGCAGGCCTATTCTTTTATTGATTTTAGAGGCTTCTATAAACTCTTCCCGCATTATTTTAATAAGATTTATAGTTTCGTCAAGGTCATTTTTTTCTTCGCAGGGAAGTCCGAACATAAAATATAATTTTATATTTACTATGCCCTTTTTTATTATATTTTTAAGGGCAGCCGTTATTTCATCGTTGCTTATATCTTTATTTATCATTCTCTTTAGACGGTAAGAGCCTGTTTCTATGCCGAGCGTTACGGTTTTAATGCCGGTTTCTTTTATTAAATCCAGATTATTTTCGTCAAGGCAGTCGAATCTTATCGAAGATAACGAAAAATGTTTTTTAGAATCTAAGGAAAACCGCATAATTTTATTTATATTTTTGCTGTCCATAGTGCCTAATCCAACGAATCCGGCTTTATCGCTTTCGTTCAGGGATTCTATGGCTTTAAAAACAGCGCCCGGTTTCGATTCTCTCTGAGGCAGATATATAAATCCGGCGCTGCAGAAGCGGCAGCCTCTTTTGCACCCCCTTTCTATTTCAATCATATTTATATTGCTTAATTCCGAAAATTTAGTAGTAATAACAGAAGAAGAGAATACCGAATCCTTATCTGCCCATTTTCTTTTTATTTTTTCGGGAAAACCGGGGAGATGCCTGATTTCGCTTAAGACGTTAGCCCTTTTTTTATCGAATATAAAATTATAGGCTGACGGCACGTATATGCCGTCTATTTTTGCCGCATTTTCAAGGATTTCGTATTTATTTCCGTTTTCGGCTATTTTAAAAAAATCGGGGAAAATTGCTTCTGCCTCGCCTACAAACATAAGGTCGAAAATCGGGGCGACCGGCTCCGGATTTAAGAACGCTATCACTCCCCCCGCCATAATAAGGGGAAACGATTCGTCCCTGTCTTTCGAAAGGAAAGGAATTTTTTCTGCGGATAAAATCGAAAGGATATTAGAGAAATCGTTTTCATAGCTTAACGAAAAAAATATGAAATCATAATTTACGAGCCTTTGCCTAGTTTCGATGGATATAATCCCTTTAGAAGCATCGTCCTGTAAAAAAGCCCTGTCGCAGGATATAAAGCCCGATTTATTTATCAATTCGTACGCCCTTAAAAAACCGAGATTAGACATTGCGACCCCGTAGTAGTTAGGAAATACGATGACGGCTTTTAAATATGCGCCGGAGCGTTTTATTAAATTGCTTCGTTCGGATTTTAGATAGATGTCGTACAGTTTTTGCAGGTTATTTTTATTATTAACGTTAAGGCGGGGATTGGAAAAATTCCGGTTTCTGGTCATGCGGCGGTATTATGTTTCATGCTGATTTCACCGAAGCTATCCTTTCGGTGACGAGTTCGGCTATTCTTTCGTCTATGCCGAGATGATCGCCTAATTTAATATTAATATCGGGGTATTTTTCTTTATATCCGTTGATTATTTCCGGAATATCCCTCGAAACATGATTGCCCGAATATAAAAAATACGGTATTACGTATATGGATTCAAAATTTTCCCCTGCCAGTTTTTCGATAATATAGCGTATGTTAGGTTCGGCATGTTCCAAATAGGCGCATTCTACGTTTATTCCCTTAAGTTTAGATTTTATTATTTCAGTTATGCTCTTAAGAATATCGTTGGCTTCGCTTCGTCTGGAACCGTGTCCGAGAAGAACTATCGATTCTTTTTTCATAAATTTATCCTTTTTAAATTTATCCTTTCATTATACCGCCTATATATTTTATAATATTATTAAACGTTGTGCAATCGGGAGGTTTTTTAATGCGCATGAATGACGAATACGCCGTGAAGGTAGAACGCTTAGTTAAAAAATATAAAGATTTGACCGCCGTGGACGATATTTCGTTCACCGTGAATAAAGGCGAATTTTTTGCGTTTCTTGGGCCTAACGGAGCCGGTAAAACTACAACTATAAAAATTCTTTGCACTCTTGTGCGGCAGACGAGCGGCTATGCATATATCAACGGCTATAACACCTTGACGGACCCGAAAGAAGTAAGAAAATCCATAGGTCTCGTATTTCAGGACCCGACGCTCGATAACGATTTAAGCGCATACGAAAATTTAAATTTTCACGCGAAACTATACGGAATGAATAAAAGCGCTATTAAAGACAGGATAGATTATATATTAAATTTCATAGACCTATACGGATACAAAGATAAACCGGTAAAATTATTATCGGGCGGAATGAAAAGGAGGCTTGAGGTCGGAAGAGGGCTGCTCCATTCCCCATCCGTTCTGTTCCTTGACGAGCCTACCGTAGGGCTTGATATCCAGACCAGAATAAATATGTGGGATTTTATAAACAGGCTCAGAAAAGAAGAGCGGACCACCGTATTTTTGACGACGCATTATATAGAAGAAGCCGAAAACTGCGATAATATAGCCATAATAGACAACGGAAAAATCATAGCGATAGACACGCCTTCCGCTTTAAAAAAGTCTGTAGAATCCAAAACCAACGAAATCGCCACGCTTTCCGACGTTTTCATATCGCTCGTGGGCAGGGAGATAAGAGAAGAAACCGGTTCTGCGCTGGACAGAATGAGGGAATTCAGCAAAGCATTAAAAAGATAAGCTCTTTAGTATTATTTCCGAGGAAGCCTCAAGAGCCATAGTCCACCTTAGGGCTTCAAGCGGGGTCGGCCCCCATGAAAAAGAACCGTGGGATTTAATCATAAAAACGCCGTTTTCTTTAAACATATCTTTAGCTTCCAGTTTAAGCTTTAATCCGCCGGATTTGATATCTTCTATAAATTTAAGCGGCAGGATATATATTTCGGGGAAAAAATAGGCGGATTCAAAATCTACCGGGGTTATTTTATCTAAACCCGGGTATTCCGCGTGAAGCTTTCTAATAACTAAAGGAGAAGATTTGAATTTAGCCGCCTTTTTTTTATTGAGAACTAAGGACAGCGCAATAGCATTTACCGGATGGGAATGAAAAACGGTCGAGCCGGGAAAACTTTTTAATATGAATTTATGGACTTCCAGTTCCGAAGACGGTTCCGGCGTTCCCGTATTTTTGCCGGGATTGAATCCGTTCCGCGATTGTTTTTCGGGGTCAAGCGGAACTGCGGTGAAATCGGAAGGTTTTAAATCTATCAGGCTTTTTCCGGTTTTTGTAATCAGTATGCTTTTCTTTATTCCCATGCTGATATTTCCGCTATGGGTATCGATAAGGCCTTTGTCGAAGGCTATTTTGCAAACCCTTCCGAGCTCCGATACGTACTTAGAATATTCCGGTTTTTTCGGCTTGTTTTTTATCATTATTGCAGTTTATTTTATACGACCGGAAAAGCGAATACAATAAAAAAATACATTTTATTTAAAAAAATGGTATAATATACTCTATAAATGGGGGCGCAACGGTTTCGACGGTGATATTACGGCTGTAAGCTGCATGTCGAGGACGCTTTGTAGGCTCGTTAATCATTCGAAGCAAAACATAATCGCAGATAACTACGATTACGCATTAGCCGCTTAATCGGCTGACGTCTTTGAAATTTCTACCTGCAAAATTCAAAGGCGACAATTGCAGGGTATAGCGTGAACGTTTCCTTTTCGTTTACGCAGAACCTCTAAAAAGGACGGCTGAAAAAAGGTTTTGTTTATTCTTTGCTTTTCGAAGCCGTATTTAAAGAATAAACTAAACATGTAGATGCTTTAGTTTTAAATCTTCGGACGCGGGTTCGACTCCCGCCGCCTCCACCATTTAGTTTCAGCTCGTTACTCGTTACCCCGGCCTTTATTTCCTATTTATTTTCTGCGGCTGCGTTTAAGTCGTTGCAGGCGCGCACGTCGGCACGTTTTTCTTGACGAACATTAAATAATTTTGTATTATTTCTTAGTAAGGCATAAAATAAAAAATAACCATGTCGAACCGGACCGACGGACAGAAGATAAAAATTGTCGCAGACAACAGAAAAGCATCTTTTCTTTATGAAATTATAGAAAAATATGAAGCCGGTATTTCGCTTTACGGTCCTGAAATAAAATCAATAAAATCCGGAAAAGTAAATCTTTCGGACGGTTATGTCGTTATAAAAAACGGAGAGGCGCTTCTGCTGAATGTCCACATAAGTCCGTATGAAAAAGCCGCAAGGGAAAATAAGGACCCCCTCAGGACCAGGGTTTTATTACTGCATAAACATGAAATTTTAAAGCTTCTGGGGAAGATAAAAGAAAAAAACCTTACGGTAGTTCCTCTGAAAATGTATTTAAAAGCAGGCATGGCCAAGGTCGAAATAGCTCTCGTAAAAGGAAAAAAACTTTACGATAAAAGAGATTCCATTAAGGAAAAAGAAAATAAAAGAGAATTAGAAAGAGCCGTCAAAAACAGGTCTAAAAGCCGGCCGGTTTAGTTAACCGTAACAAATTATATATAATAAATGGAGATTTCGATGGTTAAGGAATTTAAAAACCGTAAAATTAAAGTTTTACCTAAGGCGGTTTTATTTTTCTTTTTTCTTTTTGTCATAAGTTTTTCTCAGGTCGCCGGAGCAAGAGCAGGCGCGAGGAAGGCATCCGATTTCGATTTAAGGGTGCTTAATCCGGCTTTATCCGGATATAACGATTTCCGGCTGGGAAGCTTTAGAGGACATGTGGTTATAATTAATTTTTGGGCGACTTGGTGCCCTCCCTGCAGGCATGAAATACCGATGCTGAAAAAATTTTATAAATCGGAACGGGCAAACGGGGTTATCGTGGTCGGAATAAACGTAAATAACAGCTTGGAAGGAGTAAGGTCGTTCGTGAAGCAGTATAATATTGCATATCCCGTTGTTTACGCAAGTTCGGGGGTTATAAGCGATTACGGCGGAGTAAACGAAATTCCGCAGACGTTTTTTATATCGAAAAGCGGGCGCATGATGTTTCACTGGGTAGGAGAGATATCGGGCGGAGCGCTTTACGGGATTACGAACAAACTTTTAAAAATGAACTAATTTTTTTAAATCGTTTTTTATAAAAATTAATGTATAAAATTTAAATATATTAAAATTTAAGAGGTAGTATTATATGGCGATAGACGATATGCTTTCCGAACTCAAAGACCTTGCAAAGGTCGTTGACGATGCTACAAAAAAGATAGGAGAATTCAAAAAGCCGGTAAAAGAAAGCTCGGACAGCATACCTCTTGCGCAGGACGGAATTTCCGACATCATAAAGGAAACCGAAAAAGCCGCAAACAACATAATGAACCTGCTGGACGAGATAAACGAAAACTCCAACGACATCGATAAGAGCCTGCATAATTTGATAGAACTTAATCCTATAAAAAAAATTAAAGAAAGTTTAATAAACCTAAAAGACCTTAATAAAAAAAATTTGGATAAAATTTTAGACGTTTTGTCCCTTCTTTCGTTTCAGGACCTTACCGGGCAGAAACTCTATAAAATACAAAATACCCTGAACGAAACAAAAGTTAAGCTGTTAAAGGTTTTAGTGGATACGGAGGTGGAAGCTAAAGACATTCCCAAGGAAAAGAAAGCAGAAATATACGGAAAATTAAAAGATATGGTTGCCGATAATCAAAAAATGGCCCAGAACGACGTAAATTCGATGCTCAGCGAATTGGGATTTTGATGTTCTTTATCGTTTTTTCTTCTTGCTTTTTTTGTATCGATGTGGCATAATAACATTTTTGTATTAAAAATATCAAAGTCCCCATCGTCTAGCCGGCCCAGGACATCGCCCTTTCACGGCGGCAACACGGGTTCGAATCCCGTTGGGGACGCCAATTTTTCCTGCAATTCTCCCGTTTAAATTATTGTCAGCCGGCCTTATTCAAACGGCATATTGTTCCGCTAAAAAATGCTTTTTAATACAGCTTTCTTATTGACAATTAAGAAAATAAAGATATAAGATATTATAATATAATATCTTAGCCGTTTCATTTTCATTGCATATGAATATTTTTTTTGATACTATATGATAATGATATTTAATTAATTAATAATATTTTTATTATAATAGCAAATGGTACTAGAAGATATAAAATACCAGTTGGATCAATTTTATAGTTTCGACAATATAAAATTATCTTTTGAAGTTTTAAATAAACAGGGTTTTATATATTTTTCGAACGGCAAAATCCTTAACGCCGTTTTAGGTTCCGAGCGCGATATAGATGTTTTCAAAAAACTGAGCGGTATAGATTCAAATATTAATATCTCGGTAAGCATCGGGGAGCCTGCGCCGGAAACTACGCTCGATAAATATTTCGATGAAATTTTAGAAATAATTAACGGTAGCGTTAAAGAAGCAAAAACGGATACGAATCCCGGCTGGAAAGATTCAGAAATTATTGAAGCCAGCGAAGAATCTAATCCGGCCGTAGTCGTCAGAATTTCCGAAAGCCTTTCGGTAATACCCGGCGTAGAATCGATTATTGCAGTGAAGGATGACGGAGAGATTTTATATTCGAAAGGCGTGGACGATGCCGATTTCGAATCTGCCGACGCCATGTTTTTATATAACCAGTCAAAAGAGTTAGGCGATATATTAAACTTCAAATCGTTAAAAAGCACGATATGCGAAGCTAACAATTATAAAAAAATAATTATTAATAACAAAAATATTTTATACAGCATGAAAATTTCTTCGGGAGTTCCGGCGCTTAAAACGCAGATGGAAGCCGCTAAACTGCTAAAAGATGCATAATTGCGGCCGGAACGCGGTTCGCCGATAGAACATGCAGGCAGGCAAATAATAATTTATGGACGCTAAAGATAAAAGTATTATAGATAAAATACTTAAAATTGCCGGTGTAGATGCCTGTGCAGTATCTTCGTTGGACGGCGAGGTCTTAAGATATGAAACTAACGACGGCGAAATATTGCCGGAGCAAATAAATAAAGTTTCTCTGGAAATAAGCAAGCTCTTTGCCTCATATTCTATTTCGTCTATCGATATTACTTCTCTTTATTTGAATTTCGACGACAGAAATATTATAGTGAACGGATTCGGAAGCGGTTTTATTTTTATTTTGAGCAAAAGGAATTCCAACGTAAATCTGCTTAAGATGGAAACGTCTTATTTAGAAAGCGAGTTTATAAAAATAGTCAGCCAATCGCTTGGAAGCATTTCCGACAAGCCGCCGCTAATAAACGCTCAAGCGGCTCAAACGGTTGATAACGGTTCCGGAGCATATTCAAAAAATGAAGACGACGATGTATTCAATGCGCTTTTTGGCGGGAAAAGCGGCGGAGAAGTTAAAAACCGTAAATTAATTTCGAAAAACAATTTAGACTCGATTAAAGATATTTTTTCTTCGAGCATGGGTCCTATATCCGCAATACTTTTTGATGAAAAAATTAAAGAATTAAACGAGGACGTCGATAATTTTAACGCAGAAAATATAGAAAATTTAATAAACAGGCTGTCCGAAGAGATAGAAGGCAAGAAAGACAGGTTAAATTTTATTACTGCGGCTAAAAATATCATAAATTCTTAGAACGTTCTTGCGCCGACCTTGAAAAAGAAAAGGTTCGGGTATTTTATCGCCGGCGTGGCTCAGGGGTAGAGCAGCTGATTCGTAATCAGCGGGTCGTAGGTTCGATTCCTATCGCCGGCTCCATTAAAAACCTCTTAAATTACAGCTTTAGCGCAAAAATACCCCTCTTGTTATTTTATATTAAAAAGTGTAAAATAACGACATAAAACGACATAAACACATACAAAAACGCATACACTTTTTTTTAGGTTATGAGACTCTACAAAAGAGGAAGATTATGGTGGTGTGAATTCAGGGTAAATAAAGTACACTACCAATATTCCTGCAAGACAGATAATTATAATTTAGCAAAAGAACTGGCAGCAGCTCGCTATGCCGATGTATTAAGAGAAAACGCTAATCTTCCAAAAAAACTCAATAAACAGTTTTTTCTTTCCGACGTGTGGAATCAATATCAAAAAAATTTAAACAATTCAAAAGAAACCATACGTTCCAAGGTTTTATCGGCAAAACATTTCTTACCGGCATTTGGAGATAAAGATATAAAGTTTATAACTAAAAATCAAATCATAGATTATCAATATAAAAGAAAACTCGAAACGCTGTCTTTACATCCGGGAAAAAGAGAACAGGAAGTATCTTTCCGGAGCGTCAATATTGAAATCACTACGCTGCATCATTTTTTTAATTGGTGCAGCGACCATGGTTATCTCGATAAAAATCCAGCAGCCGGCATTAAAAAGCTTAACGAACTATCCCGCCTTAAAACTTTATCCGACTCCGACATCGATGAGCTCATCGCCGGCGCCACGAATAAATTAACCCGGGACTTAATAACTTTTTTAATTTATACCGGCTGCCGGAAGGGCGAAGCCTTAAATCTTAAATGGGATGACGTGGACCTTCAGAACGACGTAATAGCCATAAAAGGAACTAAGACGAAGTACGACAGGTACATTCCGGTATCAAAGCCCCTAAAAGAGCTTTTGAGCCGCATTGAAAAAGTCCAAGACGTTTTATACGTATTTAATCGAAACGGGGCAAAATTGACCGATTTTAAGCGTTCTTTCCATACGGCCTGCCGGAACGCTGGGCTTAAGGATATGCATATTCACGATTTAAGACACGTCTTTGCAAGCACCCTTACTATGAACGACGTATCGCTTTATAAGACGGGAATACTGCTGGGGCATCGTACGCCCGGCATGACCCAGAGATACGCACATTTAAAGCCCGGAGAGTTAAAAAAAGAAATAGAAAAGGCATTTGGCAGGAAAAATCCGGAAGATTTAAAAAAGGCTGAATACGAAAAGGCGCTGGAGATTATAAGGGAGTACGAAAACGGAGAGAAATGAGGATTTAAAAATATTTCCTATATTGTATATATATGTTCTTGATTAGAAATAAATAATTGTAAACTATCGATTAATCTAAGTATCGTATCAAAATTTATTACACTTCCGATATTACTTATAAATTTATTTATTTCATCTAAGATTTTATCGGGCAGGTATAGCTCGCTAATCTTACTTTGAAGTTTATCGATTAATTTTTTTTGAATTCATCAGAAGAAGAGTGGTCTTTATTTTTTTCTAACTTTAGAAATATTTTACGATATCTTTCTAAAATTTCAATAATAGCATCCATTTTTACCTCCATAATTAATATTATTATATTAATTATACAACATTTCTATATTATATCAAGCCGCCTAAAAATTAAGCTATTCGATTAAGTAATTAATTTTTAAAAGAACGCCTTTTCATTTTTAGCGGTTCCTCGAAATTAATTTCACAAAACCTGTAAAATTTTTCCGGGAAAAAGATATCTATTTATAAATATCTTAAATTAGAAAAAGCCCTTTAAATTTATCTTATTATCGTCTATTAAATATTTTAAATGTTCAATAACGTCTTTATTTAATCCTTTATTTTTTTCGTTAGTTTCATCGTTCATTATTTCAAAAGTATTTTCGGCGGATACGTTATTTTTATAAACCCTCGGCTCCATAATGGCCGAAAAGGAGTCCGCTACGGTTAGAATATCTATTAAAGTCTGATCCACTCCGTTATCGTATATTAAAGGCTTAGGATAACCGAATCCTTGCCTATAATGGTGCTTTACCGCAAAATACTTTATTTCGTTTGGAAAAGACGTAAAATTATCTAAGACTTCATATCCGAAAAGCGTATGGGTTTTTATCATTTCAAACTCTATACTTGTCAGCGGTCTCGAAGAATTTAAAATTTCCGCCGGAGTAAAAAGCTTTCCGATATCGTGGAGAAGCACTCCGTATTTTAGAAGCTTAATATCAGATGTTCTATATCCCATACACTTAGCTAAAGCTACAGAAATAAGAGCGGTATTTTCCGAATGCGTCCCTAAATGATTTAAATTGCGGTTCACGAGCTTTAGATAGAATTGAACGAAATCGTCGGCCTTAATATCTAAATCAACGCTAACGCCGAAATCTTTTATCATAAAAACCCCTTAATAATATTAATTTATCACAGGTGTAGGAATGGTAAAATTCTCACTTTGACTTGGAGAATTGTTACTTGGCACATATGTAATAGTGCCGGTTACACCTAAAGGATTACTAGGATTAACAACCACGGAATAACCTTCCCCAAAATTTTCATCGGATGTTCCTAAATTATAAGATTCGGAAGGACACGAACCTGAAGTCGTATTTAGATTATACCCATCCGCCCAAATAGTAGCGCCGGCAGGATATGATTGCCCCTCAGCGTTAGTAGTAATTGGCGGTGGACATCCAGAACCAGTAAACAAGGCATAATACCATCCGGCAAACTGATATACGTTGCCATTAATATCCAAATCAAAACCAATAGCTCCTATAATATTAGGCATACTATATTCAGGTATATAATTATCTGATACATAACTATTGCCGCTAGAAACATTCAAAAAATAATTACCTATACCATATAAATAATTATTAAGCCCATTAATACTAGAAGCAGAAACATAAGATGCATCATTCTGAAATAACTGACCGCTACCAACACCGGTATTATATATATTAGGAAGCGTACCTCCATAACTATAAGCAGCATAAAAAGAACTATACTGAGGATTCAATATTTGGCTTATCGTATTTTCATTTAACGTTAAATTTTGTGATTTATACAAGGGAATGCAATAAGTTAAGCTTTGAGAAAAATTAATACCGCTAGTATGTGGAATAAAGCTAAAATTAAACCACATAAAACTTGCGCCTGGAGTAAGTACTGTTGCATTAACCGGACATACAACAGACCATCCTTGCGAATAAAAACTCCAGTCACCTGTTGATTCGGTAGTAGAAACATAAGAATCTGCAAAGATACCATATAAACTATAAAAACCACCTTCGCTACCAGTAACTATTAAAAACCCATATTGATTTGGAGCATAAATATAAATTTCAGCATCGCTATTGGACGATGTAACTGGTGTATTGATACTCCCGCCGTTATAAATATTTAATTCGCTGGAAGACGGAGAAGTATATCCTGTATAATAAGAAGATCCACCGTTAACACACGGATTTTTTGCATTGGAATATAAAATATTTAATTGATTTAATTCGTCATCAACTTCACTGTTTATATAATTCAAACCTAAAGTTCCTTCAACGCCGTTTTTTGCCAATAAATCAGAATTATAGCCACCTGTAGTTTTTACTATTAAATCCATAACTGCCGGATTACAAGAATCCTGAGCATAATCTGCAACAAAAGTCTGTCCAAAAGGCGTCTGCTGAGGAAAAGTATCAGAAAGTAAACCATCAGACTGCAACGAATTAACTGTTAAAGATACCGGAGATAAAGATTCGCCCAAACTTGTAGAATAGCTATAAGCAGCAGCAGAAAATTCTTTTAATTCTTTAGCTTCTGTTATTATAGACGCACTTAAAATTGAATTTTGCTGAGTATGCCTTATAAAATTAGTACTGCTTGTAACCAGTAGTACTGATAAAATAATAAAAATTAACGCAGCTATTATATTTGTCATATTTTTATCCTAAATTTATAGTTATCGGCGAAGGTTGCATATCAGTAACCGGCCATATAGGAGCATTTGGATACAAACCGTTAGAATACACTGTTATTGAAGTTTCAATGCCTATATTACCGTAACTAGGCTGTCCGTCCCAAAAGACCATACCGCTGTAATAACCCCAAAGATCTCCAGGACTGGGCGGGTTACTATATACCTGAAACATACCTTCAGCTGCAATAAAAGTATACTTAGCTAAAGCTCCTACATTCAAATAATAGACTTGATAGTTCTGTGGAATTATCTGATTTGCAGTATTTTCATCTTCTGTATCAGAAGAACCATTAAAATTAGAGCCGTTAAACGCCATTTGATTTGAATAATAATTACTACCGCCAGAATAATTACTACTAGTAAAAATAGCAGAAGTATTATTTATAATCGATTCTGGTGCCGGAATACATAAATAACCATAAGTTGATGAATAAGCTAATGATGCGTTGCCAAGAAAATAAACATAACTAGATGGGTTAGACCCGCTTAAATTTCCCATCATAAAATCATCGCTACTCGGCACAGCGCCAGGCGTAATGCCACCAACAGGACAAACAGCAGAGTAGCCTAAATTTTGATAATCTATGTCAGCAGTATTAGCGGCATTATAAAAATTCACTCCGAACAGCCAATAACTAGGCTCTTTTTGCATATTGGGGGATATGAAAAAAGAATAATTATCATAATATGAAATACTAGGGTCTGTTTGGCTAAATTCACCGCTATCAGCAGAAAAATAATTTGTAATATTATCAGAAACATTTGAATCTAATTGTGTAAAAGCTCCATTATTAACAGAAAAAGCTTTCATAGAAGAATTTTCATCTTCTGAGTATTGAGATACCAAATAAGTAAAAGCTTTCCATTGAAGTTCACTATTTATGCCATACTTCTCAAGTTCCAATTGATTAGGCTGACTTGCAGGATAAACTACCCATGTCTGTGGAAATCCCCAAGGTTCAGATATATCGCCTTGTAATTCCTCACCTAACGGATCTATACAAGAAAACGATGCAGATAAAAAGTTATCTGTTTGTAAAGTGCTACAAGAAACCGTACCCATTATATTGTTATTAAAATTAGAATTCACATAAGCATTTAAAGCGCCAGCAAACTCATTATACTGACTAGCTGTTTTTTCGGCTAATAATTGCTGAGATTGATTTATTGTAACCCTATTTTCATAGTGGATTACTCCAATACCTACCACTAAAGTAATCATTATAGCGACTATCGCTCCTAATATCTGGCTAATTCCCATCTTAACTCCCCGTCAAAATTGAATTTGTCTGTTGCTGCGCATAATTTTCTACTGCATCAAAATTCATTTCTTTTATAGCTATTCTAACCGTAGGACTGTCGCAAAATAAAGGCGACACATGCATGAAACGTTTCCCGCTGTTTAAAGTTCTAAGAGTTATATAAATAATAGCAGAAAGGGTAGTCGAAAGCATAAATTCAGAATTCTTGCCGGCTAAATTTATAAGTCTTTCTATAGCCATAGAAACGCTTGAAGCATGAATAGTCGTAATAATAAGCGCGCCGTTTCCGGAGTGCGTCACGACCTCTTTAGCTTCCGAACTTCTAAGAACTTCTCCTAAGTACACAATATCGGTATCGGCTCTTAACGCTCTTGAAGCATAATAACCGAGTTCTTCATTGATTCGTATGTTAGCATAATTTCTCTCGTGGACGTCTATTTGCTGAATTACGCCGTTATTATAAATTCCGTCTAAATCGAGTTCTGGCGGATCTTCTAAAACCTGCGCAGACCCGCCGTATTTTTTAATTCTTTCTAAAAGCAGACTAGACCCGCAGGTAGTTTTACCAACGCCTTGAAGTCCAGCAAATATCACAAGGCCGTTTAATTTCGGGTCCATTAACCTTTCGGCTACTTTTACCGGCATTCCGAGTTCGACCAAAGGCTTTAAATCGTGCATAAGTTTCCTTATAACGAAGCTCGTGCCGTTAACGGAATTTACAGTCTCAATTCTGCAAGGCTCATCATCTACTTTATACTTGAAAGAAATTTTATCTTTGCCGGATTCTTTAATTTTATCGTAAAGACCGTCCGGGGTATTTATAACCTCTAACCCTCTTTTTCCTTTAACTCTAACTAACGCTTCATTCGGATAAAGCCACATAGTAGAAAAGTCCATAATTCTCCTTTAATTTAAAGTCCATATCATAGTAATTGGAGCGGCAGCGGTATTACAAGCCGAAGATAACGTTGCAGGGTCGAATGCGGTAACGTTATTTCCGTCTATGTTTAGACTTACTAAATTACTTGAATTATATGAAGAAGCTAATTTAGTGCAAGAGTCTTTCGGTACATTATCGAACTCTACCGTGAATTCGGCGTTGTTAGTAGAATTTGCTTCTACTGTAACATTTCCGCCCCACGGATCGGTTGCCGAAGTCGAACTTAAGGTCGCCATCGATGACGGATAAGCTCCGCCTTGTATCGCGACAGTATTTGTTAATCCCGAAAAATTAGGCTGTGAAGCATACAAGCCTTGAACATTTGCAATAACTGTAGAAAGTTCGCTTGCCGCTTGGGCTTCCTTAGTACCTGAAAATACGCTTGCAATGTAACCGCCTACGAAAGCCAACGTAATAACAGTTACGACTACTCCAATTAAAATAGATAAAATTTTTGTAATTCCCATAAATCCTCCTTAGATTTTAATGTAAATTCATAGAATTCGATATATTTTGAACTATAGACAAAACGCCTACGACGATAAATATAATCATCATATAAAGCAAAATATTAACTGCGGCTTGTATTGCCATAGAAACTCTTTTAATATATATCTTTATATTTTTAATATTATGCTCTGATATCATTTTTAATTTTTCCCCGAAATTAGGAAAATTTGAAAAAACAGCAATATCGTCGACGGTATCGGCATCAGGAAATGAATAGTTAGATATCTGCATAGCTTCTCCTATATTCATACCGTTCTGCATGCCTGCGGTAAAACTTTTAAGCCTTTCTTTTAAATAATTATTGCCGTATTTAGACATTTCTTTTAAGGCGCTTACTTCGTTGATACCTGAACTAATAAGACCGGATAACCCTATCAGCCATACTGCGCCGGTATATTTACGATAAACTGAATACGGAAAAGCTTTATCGAGTTCTTTTCTAATATTGCCGGTTAGCCTCGGAAATGAATAGACTATTAAAAATATCAAAACTATAAATAATGCCGGCGTTAAGAACATCCAAATAGAATTGACGTAATTAGACATGCCGATTAAAATCTGCGCAGAACCGACGATTTTATTAGAGCCTATCATTTTTAATATAGGACTTAGGGCAAATTTGCCTAAATAATATAAAAATCCGTACACCGCCAAAAATAAGACGGACGGTCCGAGAAGACCGCCTATGAATTCGGCGAAAAGTTCCGATTTCATATTATCAAGACTAATGATAAGCCTAAGCGTATCGGGAATTTTACCCGCTTTTTCTGCTGAAACAAGCGCTGTATAATCCGCTTGCGGTATCCATTTCTTTATAGAATCGGCAAAAGTCTTGCCGTTTGATATTCCTGAATGAATATCTTCAAGAACCATCTTCGTAACGATATCTTTATTTCTTAAGGCTCTTTTTAAAAGCTCTTTTAAAGATTCTTTTAAGTTAATTCCATATTCTAATTGAATAGCGAGCTTATCATATATATTATGTTTTATCTTTTTCTTTGCTAATAAAAAGAGTATTTTTTTATAATCCACAGTATTCTACCTCAAAATTAATTAAATGTTTTTCTTCAATATTGCCGATAATAGAAATTATATCTTTCGGATCCACTTCGCCGGCATACATTCTTTTTAACGCATGCTTTATCATAGTAAAACCTTCTGCTTCAAACCTCCTGCGAGCGGCCGCAAGACCATAGTCTTTTATTTCTTTTATAAGTTCTTCGGTCATATCCAACACTTCGGCTACGACGACCCGCCCTTGTATTCCGGTATGCCCGCACTTATTACAGCCGCTTTCGTTTCTAAGCTTAATATTTGAGTGGGCTACACTTAAAATCTCAGCTAAGTCTGAATCCAATAAACTTTCGTTAAAATCTTTTTTGCAATTATCGCAAAGCCTCGGCAGAAGCCTTTGTCCAACTAACACGTTTAATAACTTCTCGTCGTATAAATCGTTTTTATCCAAACCGAATCTTTCAAGCCTTAACAATATAGCAAATACGTCTATCGCATGAATCGTTGACCACATCTGATGTCCGGTTATAACTGCGTCGAATGCGGCATTAGCGGTGGCGGAATCCCTTATTTCGCCGACCATTAGGATATCCGGATCGCTCCTCATGGCCACTCTTAACCCTTCGGCGAACTTAGACTCTCTTTTTTCGTCCGTATCTGCATTCAAAACAGGAAGCTGTTTTGCGCCTATAATGGGATATTCAGGGGGATCTTCTATCGTATAAATGGCTTTATCCGGATACATCATCCATTGAAATTCTAATGCTTTTTTAAGGGCAGTCGTTTTACCCGAACCTGTAGGTCCGGAAAATAAAACCATACCCTGAGGCTGCCTTGCCGCCTTAGTTAAAATTAAAGCCTGCTCGCGTGTATATCCGTATTCCCTAAAAGTCTTCAGTCCGAGTTCCAACGAACCTTTTTGTTTAAATAGAGCGTCTTCTATAATTTTTCTGCTTACGAATCTATTATTAACCAATACATCGCCAAGTTTTAAATACTGTCCTTTATTTTTTAGCTCGTCTTGTATCCGAAGCGCGGTGTTTAATGTTTCATCCGTTATTGCTTTACTTTCAAGTAAAATCTCCCCTATTTTTATTGCATGCGAATGCGATTTCTGATTTTCATATGCGTAAAGAAAACGTAATACCATAAAGTACCCATTTAAAATCGGTCCCCTTTGAATCCTGATAGACGAAACACTTTCCGGCAAAACATTAGAATCATCAAAAGAATGAATCTGACCTGCCTGATATTCGCTTTCTAAATAAGATACATCCGCAGTAGTAATATTTTGATAAATAGAGCGCATAATAGACTTGCCCTCCTCATGCGAGAGCTGCTGATACAATTCTAATCTGCCGTTAACGCGGAAAAAAACATTACTGTAACCATCTTTATAAGTTACTATATGAATATCGCTGGCATATCTTGCCGCCGCCGTGCCGAATATTTTTTTATAAATATTAATAATGCGGCTGTCTATAGTGCCGTCTTGAGAATTAGAACCGACGTCTATTTTAATAGACTGAAGTTCTTCAGCAGTTTTAACTGACACTTCTATACTGCCTACAACTTGCTCATAAGATTTTTTAAAACTTAAAAATAAAGGATTGGAACGATACGCGTTCAAAACGTATATTTTATTTCCGTCTATCCTTATGCCGGCCGATATCTCTTCTGGAATATTAATCATGCCATACCTCCGCAACTACATTTATCCGCTCGCTTAAAGGAAGCCCTGTAATTTTAATGCTTTCAATCCTAAACGTCGGAATAGTAAAAAAAACAGGAATCATTTTTAAATTGTTTAAATTTAAAGTAACCATAAATTTATCTCCTGCATTAGTTACGCTTCCTGTTATATTAAATTCCTGCATATAACCGTAAACAAGCTTTAATATATCGTTTTGATTTAAAGGCTTACGGAATTTTACCGGAACGAGAAGACTAAAACTAATATTTTTAGAAACCTCCAAACCGTTTTGGCTGATACTGCCTTTAGGCGTTATAAGGGTCGTTCCAAACGACTGCTTCTTATAAGTAACCAAAATATTATTAGCAGCGCACGAAAGGCTCACTGCTTTCCAACCGTAAAAAGAGCCTGGCAAAGAATTTAATTCTTTTTCGCATTTATATAAAACTAAATTAGGTTTCGGCATAAGTTTATATTGCGGAATTTTTACAACGGTTTTTTTCACGAATATCTTCGGCACGAATACCTTAGGTTTTATTTGCGTTATATGTCTGTGATATAAATATAAAATAAAAGCTGAGATTAATAAGCCTATAACGACGATAAATATGACATCTAATTTCTTATTTACGGTTAAAACATAGTTTCCGTTCGAAGTTAAAAGAGCTTTTAAATCTTCAAGCGTTCCGCTTTCTATTATGCTGTCCCACTCGCCGATTGAAATCGTCTCCGCAAACACTCTATCGATTTCTTCTTTAGTTCCTAAAATGTCTCCGTCTGGTATAATCGCCTGATTATCTCTAACGGCGATCAGCCAGTATAAATTATCTTCTATGTGAAATACCCCTAACCACGGCTCTTTTTTAACACTAGCAACATTTGAAGCCAAAGAGTACAATTTTTTATATTTACCGTCGTCTAAATCTTCTGAATGACCTATATTTATCATTCCCGAAAGATTTCGTACGCAATAATACCCGCTCTTGAATTCTTTTATTTTTTCTTTAATATTGTCGGCTGCCGACAACGTCTGCCATGAAAGACCTGCGTAATAAGATTTGCCGGCTATATTAATTATCCTCATCGTACACCACCTGGTTGCGTCCGTTTTCTTTAGCTTTATAAAGGTTATTGTCCGCTATTTTTATTAATTCGTCCTTTTGTATGCCTTTACGATAAAAACTTACGCCTATTGAAATAGTTATTTTTTCTATACAGTTATATTCTAATTTATTTAATTTTTTAGCTAACCTTACCGCCCCGTCTTTACTATCGGAAGTCAATATAACGAACTCCTCTCCGCCGAAACGAAAAAACATATCTAGATTTCTTCTAATATTCGCTTTAACGGTATGCACTACGGTTTTTAGTACTTTATCGCCGACGTCGTGGCCGTAAGCGTCGTTAAATTTTTTAAAATGGTCGATATCGATTATCATAAACGAAAAACCTATATTTTGATTTTTTGCTTCCTCGTAAATTCTATTGAATACGTCGTCGAAATGCCTTCTGTTATATATTCCCGTCAAAGGATCTACGATACTCGTCTGTCCTGCCTTAGAAGCTCTTAAGAACTCCATATCGGCCTGTTCTTTAAGCCTTTTTCTGTCGTCTATAAGTTTATAAATATAAACCGCATTTATTATAGATGTTAAAAGCAAAACGTCGAAAACAGGATTTAAATAGTGTTTAGGCGCGTACATTAGATATATCACCGCCATTATTAAATTTAATAATAAGATAACCATTTACATCGATAAAGATAAATTAACTACTTTATTGTTTTTTTCTAAGGCGACGCCTTTCGGACTAATCATTAAGCACTCGTAACCTTCATATTTCATGCCCACTCTCATCGAAACGTTACGTTTACCAAACGCAATAATCGCCGTGTTTTTAGTAACTGCCACCAAAGAAATATTGGATAAAGAAGTATTATTGATAACCCCGCTTCCTGCGTTATTTAGACTATTTATCTCCTGTTTTAATCTTGCGATTTTAAGCCTCTCGCCGAGTTCGTTAACTCTGCTATTAAATTCCATCATCTTTTTAATGCTTTTAAGGGACATAGGGGGTACCTCCGGAACGGTCGATATTTTATCCCCGCCGGCGTCGCCTTTACTTTTCTTAGCTGAATTCTTTTTCTTAACAAGTCCCGTATTAACGGTTTTTAAAACTTCCGGCGTAACGACGCCCGGCTTTGTTTGAACAGGTTTACCTGAAACGGCGGGAAACGAAGGGGACTCATTAAATATATGTTTCGTCTGTTTCTGCGGAAAAAAATTAGCATGTCTGATTACCGGTCCCTGTTTAAAAAAAATACCTTTTAAGATAAATACTAAAGCGCCCGCAATAAACGCTAAAGCGATTATTACAATTAATTTTTTGCTTTTAAACCGGTTTCGACGTCTCGGCTCCTCAGGTATATCGTCGCCTCCGATACTTTTTTGCTCTTCAGCGTTACCGGGCAAAGATTCGTCTTCAATATCGTTAATTTTATCCTTATCGTTAAAAATATTCATATCTCCTCCTTATTTTACGATTACCGGCGTTATTAATAGAAATAACTCATTATTGGTTTTTTGCATCTGCCCGCCGGAAAATAAATATCCCAAAATCGGTATATCATCAAGAATCGGTACTCCTTCCGTATTTTTACTATAAGATTTATACTGTAAAGCGCCGACCAAATCCGTTTTACCGGTCGGTACGCTTATAGTAAAACTCACGGACTGCGTAGATACGTCTGGAACGGATACCCCGCCGGATAATTGCGTATAGCCCGTTATGGTATTTAATATCAACTGAACGCTGATATAAACCTTACTTCCAGAAACTTCGGGAGTATATACGACGTCTATACCGGACGTCGCTTCTCCTATTTGCGGGTTGGACTGCGCTGTTGAGCCTAAAGCGCCTACCGTAGTTACTTGATTTCCTATCGAATAGGGCACGGCGCCTATATTATTTAAGGTTCTCGTTTCCCCGCTTAAAACTTCCAAGCGGGTTTGATTTACTATATTGACTTTCCCGAAATTATTTAAAGCGTTTATAACCGCCTGCGTCCCTAGTCCGCTGTTAAACGTAATATTGTCAGAACCGGCAAGACTATTCGTCGGCGTATTAGACAAATTTATACCTAAAGAACTTGCAGCGCCAAGATAATGTCCCATATCGGAATATAAATTACTCCAATTTATGCCGTAATTATAGCCGGAAGAAAGTTCTACGTTAATAACTTTCATCTTAACGAATACGACTTTTTTCATTCTTTTAAATATTCTTTTAACGTATTTTTTAACAAGCTCTACTTTTTTTACTTTCCCTCTAACGACTAACGTCTGCATTCTTGCAGAAAACATAACAGAAGATTTCTTACCCATAACGGATTTAATGGTCTTAAGAAACTTCGTAAAAAAGGGGGTACTAATATTAGAAACATTTTCCGTAGCGTATCCGCCGATAGAAGCAGTACTGCCGCTACCCATAGTAGTCGAGGTCGTTGAAGTACTGCCTGTCGTCCCCATGTTGCCGGACATGCCCTGACTTCCATTTTGATTATTAGAACCAAGGCTGGCAGACACGGTATTAAGTAACGGCGTAAACGGCAAATGAAACGTTGCGGTTTCGACATTATCAAGTATTAACCTGCTGCCTGTATATTTATAAGTAAAACCGTACACGTCTTTAATATATTTCAAGACGTCTATTAACTTTGCATCGTTAAAATCCACAAACGCTTTAGATTTACTATTCCCTATAAGTTCAATAGTCTGATTTATCTGCCCCGAAAGAAGAAACTCAAGCTGCTGGATAGTAACGAAACCTTTTACGGTAACCTTCTGGTCAGCAACGCTTTTAGGGACTAAAGGCTTAATATATCTTACCGGCGCCGGATTTATTATAGTAACCGTTCCCGCAAAGGAAGTTTTAGAAATAATTAAAACAAGCGCTATAAATACCAAAATTAAAGCTGTATAAGCCAAAATCTGTATCGCCTTTAATTTTTTTAATAAACTATCCATGAATCCTCCTTAAAATTACCTTCACCCTCTTATTTTTTAAATTTACCGTTGTATTTTCCCCTTTCCCGTTAAACAGTTTGGAGAGCAGGACCGCAAAATTATACCTGCCTTTTAAATTTACTTTTTTTGCCAAGTTTACGCCTTTCGTCGTAAAAACATAGCCGGTATCGTTCGAGACGTCCTGCAGGACTTTCCACAGAGGTTTATTTACGAAATCCACAGTTAAAACCGGCAGACCGTTCGTTTTGCCGACTATGCGGGCTGAATAAGACGGTGGTTTGATGTAAATAATTTTAAGTTTCGGCAATTTAAACGCCAAAGCGTTTGCAGCCGTTAAAATTAAACTTAAAATCATAATCGCTATGGTTAATATTCTAAGCATTTTAAACCCCTTATAGTCCATGCTTAACGCACCATTCGAAACCGAATAAAATTGAAATCGGCAGGGGAGGGCAAGAACCTGCCGAAGCTGGTTGAACTTTCGGAAATTTAACCGTTAAGAGGCTTCTCGTGTAGCTTTTTCCGTCCCTATTTGTATAAGTTATTTGGGTTATAGGGTAACCCCTGAAAGCCCTTTCACATTCCCATGCGTTAAAGCCTTCCGTTATTTGGCTGTTATATCTAAACCATGTAAGTTGTTGCGTTTCATAGTAGCTTAAAGCGTTGTTAATCCACCATTCGAAGTAACCCCGATTATTCCAAATCGGGATTATAGGACCGAATTCCAATTCGCCAGGAATCATATATTGAATATCCTCGGAAGATGCCTGAGCGATATCTAAATCTTCCGTATATTCCCAAGAGCCGTTCTGCCAGATATAATCAAACACGGTCGAATATCCGCCGTTAGTCATCGTATTTTCGAATACGAAAACGCCGTTATCGTTTACGACGTTTACATCTGATAAATTCATATTAGAATCATTGCCGCTAAAATACTCGCTATAAATGTTTTTAGAAACTTTAGCGGTATAGTAGGGGTCGTAGCCTTGCCCAGTCCTTTTGTTATAATAGCGGTAGCCGAGCGGCCGCTTAAACGTACAGACACTATTGCTATACGTTACAGCAAAAACGCGCTTTGCGGTAATAAGGAACGCTACTCCGAGAATAATAAATATCGCAATCCATATTATTAAAGTAAAAATATACTTAATCGCCCTTAAAACTATATGAGGCTTAACTTCGTTTTTTTTTGTCGTTTTCTTGTCTTTTTTCATCGCGATATCTCCTTGTAATATTGCACTATATTTTTTATATAATTATATGTTTCTTCAGGGACTCCTCCATTTGGTCCAGCATTGTAGCAAGCAAGGGCGAGGGCAATATTTCCGTCCTTCAGGTTTAAACAATACCTTAAGTAATAAACGCCTCCTATAATATTTTGGACCGGGTTGTAAGGGTTTACGCCTATGCTTGCCGCAGTAGCAGGCATGAGCTGCATTAAACCTATCGCGCCCTTTGGGCTTACCGCATTCACGTTAAAGTCGCTTTCTACGCGCATGACCGAAATGATAAGACCGGTCGGAATGTCGAATTCCTTTGAAGATTCTATAACCGCTTTGACTATTTCGTCGCTATAATTAGTGTTACGATAGGCATATGCACGTTGAGCGTTAGCCGTTAACCCTGTTAGAATGATAATAATTAAGGCCGTTAAAAACTTACCCATAAAGTTATACCCCTTTTATATTTATTTGCGACCGTCAAATTCTGTATAATTTCGAATTTTCTAAGTTCGAAGGAATTACCAGCGTTGGAATACTTGAAATTCTCCATTATCGTTTTCGTTTGCCCCTTATTTTCAAGAGACATCGAGACCACCTCGTAGCCCTTGTCGTATCTTATATTTTTTAGGTCGATAAGCACGCCGGCGATGGATAAATTTTTATTTATCGCAAAAGTTCGTTTGGAATATATTTTTAAAAACAGCTTGCCGTTTAAAACGGAAACCGCATAAGGCCGCATCTGCTTACCGATATTCTTAATGCGTGCCCGGGCGGCCATTATTTTGACCGAAGCGTGCGGACGGTAGAAATTACCTGCCGCCGCACGCTTCGTCCCTGGGGGTATTATTGAGAATTTAGCGGCCGAAATGTTGAGATACGCAAACATAATTCCGTTCAGCTTGCGTATCTGCGAGACGGTAAGAGGCGCATGCGACCCGGCGCTGGGAGAGTAAGACGCATTATAATAAGCGCAGCCGGAAACCGTAACCGTAAATACCGCCGAAATCAACGCTAAGAAAAAATATTTCATAATTGGACCTTTATAACTTCAAGCTTGCCGTTAATGTAAAAATGCGCCGAAACGTCGTTGGCGCCGTTATCCGTATAGACGATATAGCCTTTATATACTTCCCTGGGCATAAGCTTGATATTGGAGACGGGGTTTAGAACTGCGGCTTCTTTTTCCTTAGAAGCGCCTAACCAGGACGAGCTCTCGTCATAGACGTAAAGGTCGTGCAATACGACGTAACCGTCCGTGGCGTTGGAAATCATATACCTTATATAATATTTGCCTCCTATCCTGGACTTATATATCACTGTGAACGAAACGTCGTCCTTGCTTGCAGAAGTGTTGATTTTTTCTTTATTAATAGACAGTATAAGCTTTTCGACTAATAACCGGTTTTTTGCGACTTCCTTCTTCATCGCCGCCACTTTTTTGTATTTTGCGGCATAACTGTTTTTCAGTTTGTTTTTAAGGGCTTTAAGCTTATAAGCTATATAGTTTTTGTAAAACATGCCCCCGGAAGGGTTTGCCAGATTTAGATCGTACGTAACGTCTTTTTTGTCCGACATGATTAAAAGGATATTCAGCAAACCGTATTGAGTGAGTATCTCCATATTTGTGGAGACCTTTTTCCCGTACGATATAGGTTTTATGTATATTCGGTTTCCAAGGGTTTTATATTTATAAGCGCTCGAATTACCGACGTTTATGGAAAGGGGTATGGTCGGCAGGGTAATTGTCGAGATATAACCGTATGCCGTGTTAAGCTTATAAACAACATCGGTATTTATAGTAAGTTTGTGCACCCGCTGCCGGTTGTAATAACTGTAGTGTGTCAAATTAGAGAATCCCATTGCGTGAACGCTGCCGGCGGCGAACATAAATAGAACGAATAAACCTGACAACTTAGAATATTTAAACATGTTCCATCTTCTCCCTTAAAATTTTATTGACTATGACTTCAACGTTTCTCGTATCCGAACTGTACGTCCATAGAGCAGATTTTATATTGTTTATATCTTCCGGTTTAATTTCGACATCGCCACGCAAGAATGCCGACGCCTTAAGTATCATAACCAGGTCCTTAAAGCGCCTGTCGGATACGTGCGTTTGCCCGTCCGACATTTCTCTTTTAATATCGTAAAGCAGGTCGATAATAAATTCCGGAAGTTCGACTTTTAAAATTTCCTCGTAATCGGCATTCAATTCTTCAAGCGATAAATGTGCGGCAGGGCTATAAGGTTTGTTAATCGTCATAAGTTTTTTAAAGTCGTCCCTGTCCTGGATAGGAAGAACTTCCTGCCTCAATAAAAAACGGTCGTATAGGGCAAGCAGAGACGTGCCTTCTGCCGCGTCCGGTTTTTCGTTTGAAGTGGCGAAAACCGTCAGTAGGGGTATTTTTTTAGGTTCGGGCATATATATTATTCTTTCGTTCAGCGCGCTTAAAAAACTGTTAAGCACCGACGTGTTTCCCTTAAAAAATTCGTCTATCAACGCTATATGGCAGTTGTCTATACCAATTCCGCCGGGAACGTTTATCGAAAGAAGGTCTTCGAGCTTAGTGGACGCGCTCATCTGGTATTCGAAGAACACGAAGCCTTTAACAGACTGCGAAAACGCTTTTAATATGTCTGTTTTAGCAAGCCCCGGCTCGCCTATAAGAAATGCATTTTTCCTTGAACATATAGCTAAGAGCATTATATTTATCGTATCCTTCCTATCCACGTAATAATCGTTCAAGCATTTTTTAATCGAATCAACCTTCTCTGTGCTCATAAGTTAAGTTACCTCGTTAACGCCTTCATAAACATTATTTTAATAGCCGTCTTGGCGGGTAGGGTTATAACTACCTGATTATTGTTCTGCGTCGCGTTGTTAAGGCTGTTTTGGGCGTAACCGGCCTCGTTTTGGGCGACGTTTTGCCTTATGGTGTCCTGATATGTATATGCGCCGGTAGAATTCATAGCAGACCCGCCTCCGGCGAACATGGCGGTTGCTCCGAGAACTCCGGCGCCGATGCCTGCCAGAACGTTCTGGATAACGTGATAATGGGCATCGCCTACTATGCCGGCAGACCCGTTCGGCATTATGCCTATGGCATTTACGGCGACGGATTCGCCGTTCGACGGATTTATGAGCTGGTTGAAGCTGACGTCTAACCTCGACTTGGTATGCCCGGACACCGCCCCCATGAATTCGTAGCCGGCGGGGATAATAACTTTGCCTTTAAAAGTGTAAGGATTGGATACCACGGCTATTACGGGAACTTTGGTATTGTAGGAATAAAGCTCGTATTTGGTGTATGCGCTAACGACGGCGCCGTCGGGGATTAAGATGCCGGTTGCGGGATTAAGCGCGGTTTTGCCGGTGCCGGCAGGAATTCCTTTCATCGCCGCTTTTGCGATTTGGGTAGGCGTCTGTATTCCTTCCTCAGTTTTTATCCGTTTTAAGTATTCCGGATTAACGAATATTAAGATAGCCTTTCCGGTACCGCCGCCGGTCTCCGTTCTTACATAACTGCCGCCTTTTTTCAATTTCTTTTTCAAGATACTTATCTCGCCGTTAAGCTTAGCATATGCATTTTTCGGCTGTTTTTTGTTTTTAGGCTTATTAGATACGACGAAATCGGCCGGGTTATAGCGGACGGCCGGTTTCGTCTTTCGCGGCATAGTCCGCTTTCTTACCGGCGCCCGATGTTTAACGAACATGGCGATGAATTGCACAAATATTATAATTAAGATGAATATAGCCGCTGCGACTATCCATCCCCACGGAAGTCGCTTTTCGGATTTAAGAGTAGCTGATTCTTTATTTATCTCTTCGCGCTCGGACGGCGTAATATTAGGATTACTAAGCTGTTCGTTCAGCTCCTTGATTTTTTTCTGTTTAGAAAAAATCATAGCTTGGTCTCCGTAAAGTTGACGACCTCGAGCCCGAACGGGAAATTAACAGAGCGAGGAATACGTTTTAAAATGACTTTATCCATGTAATGACTGGTCGCTTCTATTTGTCCCGTTAAATTTGAAATTACGTCCAGCTCGAGTATTACCCTCAAAACGACGTGGTGGGTGGTTTGGTCCGTAATTTCTATTTTTTTAAATGTTACGCGAAAATCCACGTCGTCTTTAAGCGCATTTTGGACAATCTTGTTTTTTTCTATATACTGGTACCAGTACGCGGCGTACCCCGGCTTCATTTTATTAAGCGCCCTCGGAACCTCAGTCTTGACCGTAAAACTATTAAAGCCGGTCAGTTCTCTTATGAACGACTTTGTGAAATAATATATTTCACCCTTGCCGGCGGGAAATTTGAAAGCCATTTGGTGGACGACCTGCGCCGCCCCGTCGCCGCTTACCTTTACGACTAACGGAATCCTGTTGGTCTTATAAGTCGAATAGGATACGCCTATAGCGAACATGGCAACGACGAACATTAAACCGGCGAAGGTCATGAGTACTATATTCCAAAATTTGAGGTTTCCCCAGAATTCAACGAATAACCTGCTATTTGTATTTTTTTTATTGTCCATGGTTCTCCTAATTATTCTTTAGGTTTTTCTTTAGGTTTATAGTCGGATACGCCCGGGGCCACTCCTCCTGCTACGGGACCGGAAGCAGGGCTTTGCTCGGAACCGGTTTCCCCTTTGGCTTTTGCCGCATTCGCTTTCATGCCGTTCATAATATCTTTTCCGCCAGAGATATCACCGTGGCCAAGTTTAGCGAGCCCTTTAGCTATTTGTGCATTGCCTGAATCTTTATCTTTTGTCTCTGGCTTAGTCTTTTGTTTTAAATTTCCGCTATGTTCGTGGGCACCGTGCAGCCCAAATATCTTATGTAAAAGGACAGGGCCTGCTAAAGGAAGAAAACACATTAGGACAAGCAGTAATACTGCGGTTAATGGAGAAATAATGGAATTGGAATCTGCGAAGTGGTTGCCGACAATATACGCAAAAATGGTGAACTCAAGCGAGATGAAGACGCCCCATAGAGATACCTCTATAAACCATTTTACCCAGTTAGCCAATATCTTCATGTCTTTTGCATATTCCCCGTAATTTACGGCTATGACTATCGGAAAAACCGCGTAAAGCGTTCCGAGGAATAACAGCTGGACAACGTAAACTAAATATGAAAGTATCAGGTATAAAAAGTATAAGAGCATTAAAGCGAATGTTGTTATAAGTTCGAACGATGTTTTAATTATGTAGCCGAATATAGCTCCTATGGCGGCGGAAGCCCACGATAAAGGATTCCAGCTCCATCCTCCGGTTTTGGTGTTATGAACTTCGTTCACGACGACTGTGGTCGTATGGTGTATATTATGCAATAATCCGACGTATGCCGCGGCTCCCATTATATTGCCGGTAATATAAATATACATATTATTAACGACCGCCAGATACTCATAAAATATATTACCGGAACCGCCCTGATTGTAAGCCCACATAAAAATAAAAACAGCCGAAAATATAAAAGAATAAAACAATTTAAAATACGGCTGCGCCTGACCTTCTAATCCCAAGACGTATTTTTCGTGGTTTTTGTACATATTAAAGACAAAACCGAAACTTAATAACAAAAAACCGAAACTTTCGATAAACGGCGCCAGCTTAGGCATAATTACGCTATTGGATAGCCCCGTCGTTCCCCATATATCTTCGGGAACGGTGGATATGCCGTTGGGTCCCGTTATTGTTTTCTGCAGCCAGGAACTCATCGACCCCGCGGACGCATTCGCATCCGGAGTGGCCGTAGGCGAGGTCGCAGGGGCGGTTTGCGGCGCTGCCGCAGGGGCGGTTTGCGGCGCTGCCGCAGGGGGGACGTAATTCGGCCCGTTAGGGTTCGTCGATTGCGGCGAACCCATAGCGTGAACGCTGCCGGCGGCAAGCACAATAATAATAATTAAAACTAAGGATAATAATTTCATAGTTAATATATAAATTGCGTCGGCGGCGGAGGTAATTTTGATACCCCGGGCACCTTGGAATTATTTATCGTTTTGGCCGCTTTTGTCTGGTTAGATATGGCCATCTGTTTATTCAGCTCGCCCATAGCCTTGAGCTGCTGGGCGTTTTCCTCGGCGGTCATTTTCGATAAGTCGAGCATCTGCTGGTCGTAAGTGCCGGTCATATTAGACGCGTTCTTCGAAAATCCGGACCCGGTCGCTATTTCGGAATTGCCGGCGGCTATGCCCTCGGTAGAATCGACTAACAGGTTTTTGTTCAGCTGGTCGTTTAACGCCCTCCGGTAGCTTTCCGTGCATTGCGAAGCGTTAGCCGCCATACCTGCCGCAATTTCGTCCTGACAGAGATTGCTCTGCGGCGATACGGATACCGAACCGGCAAGACCGTTTTCGCTTATATATTGAAAATTGCCCGCGCCCGAAAGTAACGCCGCCTGGCTTGAAGAACTGCCCGCCAGAGCGGAGGATATTCCGTTCCCCGAAATACCTGCCTGTCCGCCTAAGTCGGTATAGGTTCCCTGAAGGTCGGATATATTCGAGTTAATGGTATTTTCCGTGCATTGCTCCGAAGCTATGGAACCTAGTATCCCCTGGCCGCCCTGACAGTCGTTCATAGTAAGGCTGTTTGACAGGATAGTATTGCGGGCGCCGGTTATATCTGCGTCGGCGCTATAAATATCGGTTACGGCGTTATCGGCGGCATCCACGGAAGCCTGAACTTTGGATAGCTCGACTTGAAGTTTGGCCATGTTTTGCATTGCCTGCCCCATATGCATCATAGCCGAAAATTTACCCTTAAGAAATTGATTAACGGATGTTGACAAGCCAAATGGTCCAATCGGAGGTATAGCTAAACCGATTATATTACCTGCCTGAGCTAAGGATTCCCCGGCGTCGGCCATTGCGCCGGCCGCATTGACAACGCCGGAAATCGACGGAACAGTGAAAGCAAAGGCATTTTGCGTGTTGGCCAGTGCCAAAACATAAAAGGTCGTAAACGAGATAATAACTATAACGCTGACTATTTTTTTAAACATTGTGCGTCCTCCTAATTATTTGTAGCGGATTTATTTTGCCCCGGTATTTGGCTGCAATTCACCCCGTAAGAGCATCCGGTTTTAGGATTAATACCCATCATGTTATCCATAGGTTTTTGCAAGGCCATACAGCCGGAGAAAGCCAGAACCGGGATTAATAATAACGCCGCTAAAAGTAGTTTTTTCATGATTATTCCTCCACTCCGTAAGGTCCGTGAGGATAACGGTCGGCTAATATCTCCAGCCGCTCCTTTAGAGACTTATCCGGATATTTTAAATTAATTTCGTTTTCTATCTGCCAGTCTTCGTTTGATTTGCAATACAGCCAGTACTCGAAAGGCGACGGCGCATTCCTTATAACCGTCGAATCTTTTCCAAATTTAAGAAAATATTCAGAAAAATGCCCCTTTTCCGTCCTAAGATTGTTGACTATTTGTATTTCTTTTTCGTTAAGTCCGCAGACGGCTAAGTCTTCGGAACTTACGTCCACGTCTAAATGCAGGAACATTTTAACGCTGGAATTGCTAATTATCGACTTCCCTATGGGCGTTTTAAGCAGGTCCTTCGGCTCCTGGGTAATGGAATATATCGCGCAATCCCACTTAGCCGAGGCTTTGTATAAATGCAGGGTTAATTCCATTAATTCAGGATTATTTAAAAGCTCCCATATTTCGTCGTAAAAGAACAGAACTCTTTTTTGACGGTCGTACATTTTCTTAAAGGTAAGGTTTTTTATTATTGCAAAAGCTAATTTTTGCAATTCAGGGTGTTGCTTAATTTTTTGCAGATCGAAGACATTTATCCTGTTAGATAGGTCTATGGTTCCCTTTTGGTTGATTAGCGCGCGGTACGGGCTCGTAATATCTGTCCAAGGCGACATATTCTTGCCGAAAAGCATTGCGCGCTGTTTATCGGCTATGTCGCGCGGTTCTTTATAATTCAATAGGATGTTGCCGATGTCGGAGAACGTGGGGTTGTCCTCCTCTCTGGTTTTATCGTATGCCGCGGAAATAGCCCTTAAAACTATAGTATGGTCGTTCGGTTCTGGTATTGAATTGGGCAGGACCATCATCATTACAACATGAGATAAAAACTGCAGGACATCGGCGTCATATTTGCCGTCGCGGTCGATAATATCTTTTTTGTAGGGAAACGGGTTTAGGTTGTAACGTCCGTCAAGCTCTATTTCGATATAATTTCCGCCGAATAATCTGGTGAATTTTTCGTATGTACCGCCTATATCCACGCCGACTATATCGATATTGTCTGCGGACAAAAAATAGTTCGATAGCCAGCCGTTCATGGTAAATCCCTTCCCGCTTCTTGTTTTGCCGAAAACGAGGCCGTGTTTGGCGGGCAGGGTATTGTTCAGTAGGTCGAGGGCGACCGGTTCAAACCTGTTGTTAAAAAGCGCTATAGGCGCATTCTTGGTGCCTGAAAAGCCCTGGTGGAGAGGGAAGAAGTTCCCGGCTTCTACCGACGTCGTAACCTTCCTGCGCCAGTTAAGCGGCTGCATGCCCGGCAAGAAGGACAGGAATATATTTTTATATAGGAGATTATCGTCAATGGCTTCCATGTTATTAAAGTGCTTACATGCCTGGATTACGGTTTCGGCGTCTTTTTTAAGGTCGTCTTCAAGCCTGAAGGACAGGCTCAATTCTATAAATTTCTTCCTATCTTTCGAAACGGACTGAAGCAAGTCCTCTATTACGTCGGCTTCAGTCTTGCCTTTATAGTCGATATAATCGCCCATAGTGGATTCAGATAAGGAACGCTTAATATTGCTTTCTTCCCTTATCTGTTTGTATTTTTCGTCTTGCGGCGGCACGTAAAAACTAACTGCGACCGTATATTTAAAGAAATAGTAATTATTTGCGATATTTAATAATTCCGTTATGCCGAGGGTATCTATTTCCGCCGGCAGTTTGTGCATATTAACGAACTTGTAATTTTTGTCTCCCACGGTCAAACAATCTTTAGATTCATAGATGGGAGAATAACATAAACTCGACCTTAGGGTTTCCTTAGGGTCTATGTTTTGTATCAGCGGCGGGTCCACCGTTCTCGAAGGATTTAATTCGCGAAACAAATAATCGAATAATTCCTGGTTCTTAAGCCGTCTGGCCTGGATTCCTACGGAGGAAGTCAGAAAAGATAGATTGCGCGTAAAGTTATTAAGCTTTTCTAACCCGGTATTATAATTTTCTACGGCATTTGCCGACCTTTTCAACAGGCCGCTTAAAATATCCATTACTTTAGAGAATATGCTGGTTTTGAGGGCGGCTTCAAGCTCAAAGGATTTTATCGTCGCAATAAGATATATATCGACTTTTTTTATGAGCCGGCTTGTCAAATCCTCCAGCTTTTTTTCTTTGATGAATTCAAATTTAGCTGGAGGATTTGCGGACGCCCGGTAATTTTTAATAAATGCCGGATCGCTGTCGCCTATTTTATATATAAAAGTAATGATAAAATCATCGGGCAGGAGCGATAAAAAAAGGTCGTTTATATGCGCCAGGCGATTAAGAGTATTATCCGTCTGCAGATAATAATCTATGCCGGTCAGCTTATAAACCGCGGAATACGAGCCGTCTCTTCCTATGACGATATTATTTTCTATACCCCACAGGTTTAGGAGATTGCAGACCCATTTAGTATCGTCGCGGTAATAATTAAAATTTTGAGCGGAAGTTATCATTTGGTTTCAGGCCTATAACGAACGTGATATTGTTTTTCCGATAAATAAAAATCCATCAAACTTTTTACGTAGCCGTCGGGCTTGCCTATTTTGTAAAATTTAAGCGAAAAAACCACGGCGGCCGCAAATAATAAATCATACACAATCTCTAAGCCCTTATGAAATATCGCGATAGAAAAGACGCAGGCAAAAACTACCGCGGCCCATTCATAAAGCGATAAACCCCATTTCAGAACTTTATTAGAAATATCGTACACCGTAAATATATCCCGCATTTTATGCCCCTGGATTATGACTCTGAACCATGCCGACTACGACGTTTCCTATAGTAGGCGCCAGCATTACTCCGCATCCGGCGGCGGCGGTTATAAATGCCTTTCTTCCGGCATCCGGCCTATGCTGTTTTATGTCGTAAAATCCTTTCGCAAGGCCAAGTGTCGTGGTGGCAGGCGCAAGCCGGTAACAAATCCAGGTGGTGGCCGAGTCTAAAATTGAAGACGCGCCGGTTTGCCCGACCGTTCCAAGGCCGGAAGTGTTGAAAGTGCTGTAAGTAGCGGCCGCGGCGTCGCGGATGAAAACGAAATTCAACCCTATCGAAAGACCTATAAGCAGGGCATACATCAGTTTGCCGTGGCCTATGTAAAATAAAGTGATTTTTTCTTCGATTTTCTTTAGCATTTTTTGCCTCCTTAATTTAATCTTCTTTTTTCTTGTTAAATTTTAAATCGTAGCATTTACTGCAGACGTATAATTTCTTTTTTATACCGGTCGATTGCGCCGGACTGATTGCGACGATATCGTCCTCGTCGAAAAACCCCTTGCATTCCTCGCACTGATAGACTTTCTTCTTCATTAACGCCTCCTATAAATTTGATTTAGTTCTTTTATCACGGTTTCATCAAACTTAACCTGTTTATAGGCTGTGACGCCTACCGTTTTCGACAGCGTCAGGCTCTTGTCTATAGGGTATAATAAGAGCATTTCCTTGGAGACTTCGAGCCAGTTTTTTTTATGTATTTCAAAATAGTGCTTCGCAAGATTAAGCCTATAATCTATTATTTTGTTGCCAGCGTCTTTCTTTTTTAAACTCAGGCTTATTCCGTATTCGTAATTAATCAAACCTGCCGGTTTATTTCTTAGGAAATCGTAATAATTAATTACTATTATGCCGGCCGCGATTAAAAGGCCTGATATAAAAGCCGCGATATATAATTTATATTTGCAAATAATTCTCATAAGAATTTAGTGAATACGTTATACGCCGTGAACAGCGACGAAACCATTATTATCGTCAGCGCGAGCATCATTATCGTCAGCGAGTCGTAATTGCCGAGCTTGTAGCTGTATGCTTCATAGAACTCGTCATCGAATTTACGCACGGGAATGCCTGTCGTCGTGGGCGCGTCTTCGGCGATATGCATCATAACCGCAAAGAAAAAACAAGTAACGGCGTATATAATTAAAAAAAACATATGGTCGAAGTTATAAAATAAACGCGCTATGATTAGGGCGATGACGAAAATCGGATATACTATGGCATAAGTTTTATAGTAGTGCATAATTCCGCGGTGTCCTTTAATTCTTATGAGTCCGCGAGGCGAAGTACCTTCCTTAAAAATATGAATATCGAGGTCCGGAAAAAACGAGCCGAAAAAGGCCGCCGCCGAACCGACGGAGAAATATTTCATGGTTAAAGAATCAAGGTTCTGTGCGGCCGCGCTGAACGTAGCCGTGTATATCGCGATAGTGGTTGTCTTATGTTCCCATCCCTTCATGGATTTTTCCTCGTCTTTTTTTTATTAAGCGCAAGAAGGGCATCCGCCGGAAGTACTCCTTTGGTTATTTTTTCAATTTTTTCGGCGACTGCCGGCGAGATATTATTCTTGCCGTCGATATAATTAAATAAGTGTGTTCCAGAAATTCCTATTTGTTCGGCGAAACTTTTAATAGGGATATTAATACTGTAACAGTAAGTTCTGATTATATGGTTATTGAAGCCCATTGCATTACCTCATTTTTATTTTAAAGTCTATATTTATAAAAATATAACTAATTAGATTTATTGTCAAGTAAAAAATAATATATTTAAGATGTAGTGTTTTAGATTAATTTGTAATAGTTTGTTCTATGATATTTATAATTTTAAAAATGAGGAATAATTATGAAAAAACTATACTATTGGCGATATTCTTATTAATCCCAGTTTTAGCCTTTTCCGGTTGTGCTTCCACGGCTGATTCTATGGTCGGTATAAATCCTAAAACTGGCTGTTCTTATGGGATACCGGCTAAAGATTGTTGCGGTGGCGGTGTAAGTTGCGGAAACGCATATAGTAATAATCAGTTACCGCCCCGGCCTATTAAAAATTTAATGCAATCCAAAAATTAAGCATTATAAAACCAATGCAAAAAAATAATAATAAAGATTTATACAAATATATCGGATTTAAAATAAAGCAAAAAAGAAATGAACTAAAATTAACACAGAGTAAAGTAGCAGAAGCTCTTGATGTTGAATACATACAAATTCAGAGATATGAAAAGGGAAATACAAGAATCCCTATAGAAAATCTTCTAAAATTAACAAATTTATTTAATGTTCCTATTGAATATTTTTTAGACCTTAAAAAACCAATTACAAGCCAATCTTTAGATCCCGAGCTCGAAAAAGAAATTATGATGCTAAAGGAAATATACGATTTTAACGATGAGAATCTTATATATGTAGCTAAAACCAATATCGAGCTAGCTTACGGTCTGCTAAAAAAAGAGAGGAGAGTCAGAAAAAATGCGGGAAATCTTAAAAAGAAAATGGCTTAGGGTTATTATATGACAAAGTAAAGATAAAGACTATTAATTTTAAAAGTTATTATTGGTGAAAACTATGAGTAAATTATACTATCCTGTCCTTAAAAATAAAAGAACTTCTTTTATTGCGCTCAGAGATTTAAAAGAGGATACTAAAACAAAAATATTACCAATTTTCGAAATTATTCCTGAAGAAGAAATTAATCCGAAAAAAATAGTTTCTAATTTAAAATTGTATTTACCGAAAAAAATGACGATAATGCTTGATTTTATGTATTTAGATAATGAGTATAACGATATTGGAGATATAATTTCTGAAACCATGAACTATTGCGTGGAAGAAAATATTAATGCTATTCCTATGACAGGCATTGGACGTTCAGAAGAATACGCAAATGCTATAAACTCAATTATAAAGAATTTGAATATCGACGACCTTGCAATCCGGATTCCGTTAGCTTTAATTGCTCCGGATATTAATATTTCGGATGTTCTTAATAGAATGATAGCAAATATGGAATTAACTACGGATAAGTTGCGTTTGTTTTTAGATATGGAAGATATCGATAGTAATGTATATTTTTATGCTGCTGAAAATGTTTTATCCCAGATAGCTGATTCTCGGTACAAAACTATTGGCGTACTAGCTGGAGCTTTTCCCTCTTCGGAAAAGTTAAAAAATTTAAGAGGAGACTCAATGGAAGTTGAAAGATTTGATTATACAATATGGAATTTTTTAAAAAATAAACCGTTTCTTAAAAACTTGGCTTATGGCGATTATGCCACCAGGGATGTTGATTTGCCGTATAATGGATTCGTTAGGCATATAGTGCCGGTACTTCGCTATACAAAAGCTGACCATTACTATATATGGAGGGGTTTTTCATCGATAAACCACGAAAGGGGAATGCATCAATTTAACGACGCTTGCGCGATACTTTGTCAAGAATCGTTTTTCAGGGGAAAAGATTTTAGCGTTGGCGATCGCATGATATTTGAGAAAGCAAGCGATTTAAATTCTTCAGCCGGAAATCAAGCGACCTGGGCACAGATTGGGATAAACCAGCACATTGAATTTGTTGTTTATCAGCTCGCCAATTCGACCTATTTTTAAGTTTAAGTCTTACGAATTCTTGAATTTTTTCTAAAGGAATATTATTGGCTATTTTTTCCCATATAATGTCTATGGTTTTATTGGATAGCCCTTTGGATAATTCATATAAGGATAGTAATTCTAATGCTTCGCTTTTCCATAACAATTGGGAAACTGAGTAAGCATTAATTGATTTATTTCTTTTTGCATTGCGAATAATAGATTTTTTCATTCCATATTTATCGCCGGTTACCTCGAGAACGCCCCACCATTCAGGAACAAGATTTAATATTTTATTTGTATGTATTTTCCCGCAAATAATCGTGATTCTATCAAACACTTTGCAGTATAGTTCTATTTGGTTCGGCAAACGGCGCAGGGTGTCGCTATCGCTCTTTATTTCGTAGCCCGTAATGCTTCCGTTAATTACAGCTACGTCGATTCTGACATTTCCGCGGCATACATCAAATTCGTTTATTATTTTAGTATCGGAATCGTTTAGATATTCTCTAAGAATTACGGAGTTTAAAAAATTTCTTATATCAACATCTTTTGTTTTCATATAGAATTAATCGTATTTATACTGTATATCTTTAGCAACCATATTAAAATATAACACTGCAATAATTGCAAGCGTTTTTTTGGATTTAGTTCTCGGTGTAGTTGGCGGGGTTATATGTCTAAAATTAAGTTTTTAATATAAGGTATTACTATAGGGCTATTTTTTAAGGCTGATACAATTCTTTTTTTCAAATCTGTGGGAATATCTCTTAATTTTATTTCAAAGTCATTTTCCCAGTTAATAATTTTATTATTTTCAAAAAACTCTTGTTTTCGATTAAAAACGGGCTGGTTGCAATCTATTACGGTATCATCTTTATATATAAAGGGGAAATCTTTATGGGGCTCTATCGAAATAATAGAATTAAGGGCTTTTTGATTCGTCCTGTTGTAATAATCTATTTTACTGTTTAATTGGGATGTTAACAAAACAAATAAAAGGTAATCGTCTTCTTTTAGCGGAATCGATATATGGTAGTGCAATGGGGCGCTCGGGTCGTGTGCGGCATCTTTAAAATGACAAACGCAAAATCCGGAAAGCGATGTAATTATAACACTTGGAGGTAATTTCATTTCCAAGCATAAGATGTATTGGATTTAAGTATCTTTCTTGATTCATCTATATGCTCGGCGGGCATTTTTAGAGGGTCGTCATCCCCTAATACCGATAAAAACTCCTCTGTTTTCAAACGTATTCTTTTTGTAGCACCGTTTTTAAGTAAATCCTCATATTGAGCCCATTCCGGATATTTATGCGTATATTCGCTTAACTCGAATGATTCTTTATCTCCAAAAGTTTTGATAATGAAATCCAGAGCCTCAATATCGGTTTCAGAAAGCATATCTAAAGAAATATCGACGTTTTTAGCTCTATAGTCGTAGGTTCCGGTCTTTTCTATTAATTTATTAAGATATTCAAACTCGTTTTCGGAAATATTAGTAGGATAGTCGAAGCTTAATATATCTTTTACCGTCGTGCCTACGGGACCATATTCCATAGCATAATAATCATCGTTTAAAATTGTTCTGCCGTAACGGATTAGATGATACTTATCGGCGAGATATAATAATTTAATAAGTTTTAACTTATCGCACGTTCCAGTATTTTTAAGAATATAAAATAAAGATTGAGTGATTGTTGCGCTAATAATCATAATGAAACCATTTTAATTGTTTTTATTTATTATATCATATAAAATATCGTAAAATAAATAACAATTCTTTAATCAACATTATCCATTTAAAAATGGACATCACTTAGTTATGCTAACCCATCAATCTGGAATAATATTATTTGAAAAATACGAAAGCGTAGATATGGAATTAGAAATAGTTCGAAATATAACAGATTCTAACCATTAATGGTTTGTCGCTTAATGAAGCTATTCTTCCTAAAGTATCCCAACCATTTATTAAAATATTTATTTAAAATATAGTTTATAGCTTCAACTGCAACTTCAAATTTCTTCATAGCATGTTATTTTAAATCTTTATCGGTTTTATTATATTTATTTTTTTCTTTCATATAACGAATAGTAGCCATATATGACCCGACTATACTCCCAAAAACAATTATTAATGCCCCGCCAGCCAGCCATTGCTGACCATTCAAACCTAAATATGTAATACAAACCAATGCAAATATTACAACAAGAAAGGCGGTAATTTGCCCAAACATATTTAAAAAATGCCGCCGGTCTCCTTCTTTTTCCACACTAGCCATTACCCTATCTGCCCTATCCATTATTCTTTTTGCAAAGGTCGGGTCTATTTCATTATATTGTTTAAGTTCTCTTGCCGGCGGGAGAAATAGATCGCTGCCGATACTAATGTGGCCATCGATTTGTATCGATGGCTTATTGTTGTCATGATGTAAATTAATATCATGATTATCTGGCTTCGGCGGCGTGGATAAGTTTTTCTCTTTTTTTGGCATTATTCAAATGTTCGGATTCTTTTATAAAAGCATTATTTATATCACCTAACACTGTCTTGATGTCTTCTTTAATGGATTCTTCATTGGAAGCAAGTCTATGCCTGCCGAAAAAACCGCCAGCAAAAAGACTACCGTATCCTTTTATAAAAGCATTATCTGTTTTAAACATTTAAATCACCTTAATTTATTGTTTATTTTTTCATTAATAGCACGGTTAACTTTATTTTTATTTTTTAATAAATCGTAAATTAATTTTAATTGTTTTTATTTATTATATCATATAAAAAATCGTAAAATAAATAACAATTCTTTAATTAATCTATGGGCATATTATTATTGCTTATAAATATAATTTTTAACCGTCAGTTCTTTGAGGATAGTACTTGTATAGGGCATTTTTCCCCATAGTTTTTTTGAACCTATAACGTGAACGGCTAATTTAGCCCTTGTAACTGCGACGTTGAAAAGGTTAGGCGTGCTTGTTGCCCAGCTTCTTGCCCCAGCTCTTTTTTTTCCGGTTCCTAAAATTATAAATACGATATCGGCCTCTTTCCCTTGGAAAGTATGGACTGTCCCTATGGACTTGCCTTTGTTTTTTATTCCGTTTTTATATAATAATTCTTGCAATTCGTATGCTATCTCTTTAAAAGGCGTTATGGCATACCATGATTCATCCTCCATATTGGCTTCTCTTATTAGGTTTAAAAATATAATTCCTTCGCCATTTATATAATGTTTACCTAAAGGCTCCTCGTCTATATCCCACCAGGTCGAAGTATTAATCGTTTCATCTCTGAAATTATTTTTTGGTCCGCTGTGGACCATAAGTCCGTCATAGGCAATTTTATTTGATATATTAAACATAGGGTTCTTGCACCTCCTATGTACGCGCAAGGGTGAACCAATCCAAAATCCGCTGTTTTTTTTATCAGAAGAATTTATATAGGTGCCTATGTTGTTTGCTCTATCCGAAATTATTTGAGCGGAAACCCCAGGCGGAGCCCATTCTGTATAATCGATATTGTAATATCCGGATAGCGTTTTTATCGCTGCGGTAGGCAAGGGCGCAACCGGTTCGAGTTGTAAAGGATCTCCTACCACAATAGACCTTTTAGACCTATATATCGCACCTAAAGCATTCTGGGGAGTAGCCTGTCCGGCTTCATCAATAAGGAGCCAGCCTATAGATTCTTTGTCTATACCGTTAAATAGCCTACCTAAAGAGGAGAATGTGGTGGAAATTACCGGAACGGCCATAAAAAAAGTATCCCAGATATCCGAACTGATACGCTTCCATAAAGAACTGTCGGCGTCAATTTTATTGTCGAGCCAGTCCATCATTATTTTTAAATTGGACTTAAGCTTGTACCCACCTCCTATTAAGAATAATTCATGGATTTTTAGCGCCCTTGCAAAAACCTCAGATTTAATAGATTGCCATTTAGCGCTATGCCAAGGAGATAATAATTCTCTCTTTGATTCGTCTAAATTCCAATAATTTTCATCGGGAAAGAGGTCTTTTAGATTGGCAGCAGCACTTTTTATATCCCTTTCCATGCCGAATATTTCCGCTTTTAAGGCGGGTATTTCTTTATTTAATTTGGCGATAGAAGAAGATACGGCCTTCTTGTCCGATTCGAGGCCGCTTATTTCACTTTCAAATTCTTTGATACTTTTTACAATATCGTCATGTTGCTTTACCATACCTGAATATTTACTGTTCCATTCTTTCCATCTTTTAGTCTTAAAAAATTCGCTAAAACAGAATGGTTTTGCAGTTTTTTGAAAATCTAATATTTTTTCAATTCCTTGCTTCTGGGATTGTATGTTAGATTTATTTTCAATAAGAGTACTTAACTCGATGCAGATATTATTTAACCTGTCTTTATATTTTTCCAAATCCGATAAAAGGCTTTTAAGCTTACCACGGTATCCAGCTAAGCTATTTAACGCCTTATATGCAATAGTTCTCCACTCTCTTTCGAAGTTTTCTTTTTCGAGAGATTCTTTAAATTTTTCTATAGCTTTATCCCATGTTTCTATCTCAAACGGAGTCTTGCTTAATATTTCATCTAGATTTTTAATTTCAGAATTTTCATCCCCCTTTTCCTTCCAGAAAGAGTTTAAAAATTCTCTGCGGTTTTGAGTATTACCTAGTTTTGCGGCTATCATTCCCCATGCCGGTTTTTCCGGCTTTCCGTGAACCTTTTCGGCAAGCGAGGTAAAATACCCGCCATATTCATCAAACCAATCTTGGGCTACTGTCTTTTTGACTGGAATCTCTTCTGTAATATTTTCGACGGCTCCGTTATTGCTCGAAGCGACGACTATCCCGAAATTCTTTAGTTTTAAGTCTAAAGCATACCCATTAACTGATTTTGTGGATTGTTTATAGAAATAAGAGCCTTTTATATCTTCGCTTTTATCGTGAAATGAGAGTTCTGGATGCTTAAAGGTAATCATCGCTTTTGCCCGCTCCACAATAATCATCGCAATTATATCCCTTAGCAAGGTAGTCTTTCCCGTTCCGGGAGGACCGTTTACGGAAAATATACCGGATGAATTCAGAAGTTTATCATAAATCGCGTTAATCGCCAGTTGTTGTGAATGCACAAGGGTGTGCTTGTCTGCATCCGGCCAGATAGCCTGAGGATAATTTTCGGGGGATAAAATAGATTTTGCTTTATCCAAGTCTTTCAGAATGTCGGATTTCTCTTTAGGGTTTATAATGTTGAGATATTGTTTTAGTCCTGTCCCGATATCCCGTGAAGATACCGCTTGGGAAACTCTTGTAATTTCTTTAGCTATAAAGCTGTTTAGGAATTCAGAGGTCCTATCGTTTGAGGCGTCGAATTCCCTGGATGCATAGAATGTTTCCCAGTAAAGCATGTTTTCTGCGGAAAGCGGGAAATTTTGAACAAGGTTTATTTTATCGGCTATGTATGAGAGAATTTCTATAAAATCATTATATTCTAACGGTTCGTCCTGAAAATTAGTTTCTTGATATTCCCTGAAATCCGATAAAATAAAATTTTCAGTATCGTTAAAGGTTCCTATTTTAAATTTATCCGGGTTGCTTATTACGATGCTATATGCCCACGGAAATGCAGATAATGATAAACTATCGCTCATCAAAACGCCGTTTTCATCGAGAATAACGGAAAATATAGCACCGACGTCATTAGTTTTAATTCTTTCCTCGTCGTCAATATCGGCGGATTTTTTAAGGGCGTCGGTTAGATCTTCCAAGACGTCCTGATGCTTGAAGATGCCGAATAATATTTTGTAGTATGTGAGTTTATTGTTGTAGTTCTTGGGAGGCGATTGCCAGGGAAGATAACGCTTATTAAATTCTACGAATCCGGCGGAACCATTTCTCTCTAAATCTTTTTTTCTTTCTATTTTTTGTGGAGATAAATATTCTAACGCTATATAAAAATCCAATAAATCGTTTGTGGCGGAATGATTATTCATGATTTTTAAAAATTTTTACATTGTTTTATTTGCTGGGTTGCTTTAAAAACCCCCATTCTGTTATAAGTTCCTCACAAACAGACCAATCCTTTTTATTTTCAAAAAGCTGTTCAACTCGAGCAGGACTAGTTATGTGAATACGACCTCCTTGAATCCAGTCTAAAACTCCGCCGGTTTCCCGCATAATTTGTTCATAAGTTTCCTTTGGGCAATTATCAAAACGGGCTTCATACTCACCGTTTTCTATCCATAGAGAGAAAATTCTGACCTCGCCATCTTTTGGTTCATCAAAACTCCATCTTAACATAATTAGCTCCTGTCCTAAAGAATTTTTATAAAATTATCTTATGTGGTTCACGTATCCAGAAAAGAGTAAGCGCAAGGCTGCGTCGGCTTCTCCAGCGTAGGGCTTCTACATAGATACCGCCGCTGATTCTATTAAACTGTATAAGCTCTACAAGCCAGCGGCCAAGCTTTCCTTTCCCTCCTGAATATCTGAGCGGTGAAACGGAATTTGAACTCATATATTATATTTATATGGTTTTTAGGGTATAATCAACCATATTTAAATATATTATCGTCTCAATTGCAAACATTTTTTAGGGCTGATTTGCAGTAAAAGCGGGGTAAAAGATAATAATTAAAGCTTATAAACGACAAAAACCCTTATTTCTAAGGGCTTTTGTTTATAAATTTTACTAAATAACTAATCTTAGATGGGTTAAACGGCTGTGCCTCCCTGTTTGACGTCCATAATACGACCTCCTTGTTTTTTTGTGCTACTAATTTGTGGATTATATTATTATTATAACAGTTAATCTGAAAAGGTCAATAACCCTGCAATTAAATATAAGAGTTTTAACTTTTTTAAAATCATACTATTAATAAAAATTTATGTCAAGTAGATAAATTATTTTAAATTATTTTTGTCTCGGTTGTTGCCAGAAACTTCTTTTCTACACCATGAGACAATAAGAGCATGCCCAGGCAATAATGTTGCATTAATTATGTAGGTGTTTAAAATAGGTATAATTCGACTCCTTCTACCAATAAAATCAGGATGCATTAAATCGATACTAACCTCTAAGGCTTCACTCAACCCATTTAAATTTAAAGAAATTTTTGTAGCTCCAGAAATAACGTTTTTAAATTGATGGGTGAATACATCTTCTTTGCGTAAATTAAATGTATATTTTTTATTGACTTCTATAACTTCGTTTGGCTCCATATTATAATTATAAATCATAAAGTAACATCCACTTTCTATTTCACAAAGAGGCCCTGGCTCCTTCTCGATGTTAGAATCTTTATCAAAGGGTATCGTTTTTTTTGGTATTTCTTCTTGGTAATATTCAATATTTTTTTCAGTTGGAAAAATTTTTATATCTTTTTGAATATCATTCTTTGTGCCCTTGTATAGCTTATTAACAGATATAAAATCAATTTTAGATAATTCATATGATCTTTTATCTTCTAAATTTACTAACGATTCAGCGTTCAATTTATATTTATGATTGGATTTATTAATATTTTTGACGTGAAAATTTATATAAACATCTAAGATTATTTTATTTTTATCATCTTTATCTTCTTTAAAATCTAAATTTATAAAATATTCCGAAACCAGGAAACGCTCCTCGATTACGTGCCGTCTTATTATATTATATACTTCTGCTCCTACAAGATCGCTAAATGCTTCATCTCTTGCGGCATCTGACAATTGGTTTATTTTTTCTTGTATGCTTCTATGGGTAAATAACTCTACAGAGCCGGCTAATATAGCACTTGTCATTAATGCAGTACTAAATTCGCCCAGTGAACCAAACAATGGAAGTTTAAGGCTGGAGCAAAATATAGATATAATAAACCCTATAAGAAATATTATAATAAAAGTGATAGCATATGATTTATGCTCAGAAGAACTCCACCATTCTTCTATTCGATTAAATATATTTTTCATAAAATTATATAGTATCTATTTATTTTATATATCGGAAACAGAATGTATTTCTTAAAGAATTTTTATAAAATTATCCATAGCATAATCTAAATTATCTTTAACAGTATTTTCCCATTTGATTTTTTTAAACAAAAAAATAGCTGGAATGATATACGCAATAGATAAAACAAACAAAAATGGTTTAAGCCACCACGGTTGCAAATATGTCCAGAAGAAATATTTTTTATATCTTAAATTTTCTAACAGATACTTACGGATAGCGGGATTATATGTGGCTATCAAATACTTATCTTGCTCGGGGAACCCTCCAAAAATAACCCATATTTTATGTCCTTTTCTGGCTGATATAACATCTCTTAATTCGGATTCATTTCCATTGTTATATTTAACAAAATAACGCTGTCTTTCGATAACATTGCTACTGATGGTAGGGGCTGAGACATGGCCGCCATGTTCCGGATGAACATAACCGCCACCACCGCTAGAGTTTATATGTGTTTCCGTCCAAATCTGCGGCTCGCTCACGACCTCGGCTTTGTAAGCCGAAAAAATAAATTTATCTCCAAAACGACTGTTTGGTAGAGAGATTGATTTAGAAATTACCCCATTTTCATTATCAATGATTTCATTATTTAATTCAACATGTTGGGAAGTTGCACTAAGCGGGTTCTTCTTAATTATAAAAATAACCCCTAAAATTATTAGAATTATAATAATTAATGGCAATGGTAACAACGGTAATCCAAACATATCCCACCTCAATTTTTAGTTTTATTGGTGATATATTTAAACTTTACGACGGCAAGATTAATTTTTATGCTTGCTTTGCTCTCATTAGAGACTAAACCGTCGTCCAGCATGTCAGCGATAATTTCGCTGCTTTTTCGCAGTAAATTCTGTTTTTGCTTCTCATCTTTTAACATTTAACATCAGAAAGCTCTTTGATATTCATGGACAAGTTTCTTATTTTAGTGAATGCTTCTATAATAGCTATCGTCGTTTGGGTGGCTTTAGGACTTTTTAGGATTGTGGCGAGCATATAAAGATCTTTTTCAGTAAAGGCTTTTAGGTTTGTATTTAGTATGTTCTCCCTTGCCCCCGCTTTCTAAGGTCGAAATTTTCGACTTCAATGCGTTTTGATAAAATAAATAACAATTCTTTAATTAACTATCAAATGAATGTTTTATTGCCTCAAAAGATTCTTTCCTTTTTTCCATCTCTTCCTTAAAACTTTCCATATCCATATCCAAATATGTATTCGATAAATCATTTATTTCATATTTGGCTCTTGTTAACGCGACATAGTAAGTATTAATCTCTTCAGATATTGCTATTGCTTCAGTATTTTCTGCTTTAAGGGCAACTCCAAAATCTTCTACGCTAAATATATTAGACCTGATGAATGCCCCTGGAATATCGGCAAAATCATCTAAAATAACGACTTTATCCCACTCCAAACCTTTTGATGTATGGGCGGTGGAAAGAACAACGGGAGTTTTACTTTTATTCTTATTATACTTTTTAGAAGCTATATTATAAAGTTCAGGAATATCATATTTCATTGCGAGTCTGTAGGCTCCTTCGACCTCATAATCTACGGCATCATCGGCATATTCTTTAATATTATCCGCGGTTAATCCCATAAGCCATGGCGCCTTAGGCCCGTCGGAACGGGTGTAGTTTATAATATCATATACTGTTAAAGGAACCCGGAATATCTCGCTTGGGTCCCGAAGAGTTATCCAATTCCGAATTTTATCTTTTATTGAGATTATATTTTCTACTATTCCGGAGTTTGTTCTACTGATATAACATGTAGATTTTATTCCCTTGGGTTTTTCGCTTTGGGCCGAATTTAAAATTTTATCTTCGAATTTATAATTTTTAAGTACATGGGTTGCTTTTTCCGCTATAACTTTTGATACCCTAAAACTTAGTGTTAAATATCCTTCGACATCATAGTCAAATTTTTCCATGGCATTCATTGAACCTCTCCATGAATAGATTTGCTGATGTTTGTCTCCAACCATTATCTTTTTACCCATATATTTATTAAAAATAGATAAAGATACTGGATTCGTATCTTGTGCTTCATCTAAAGCTACAACATTAAACTTAGAAAAGACTTTTTCTGCTACCTTAGCCTCTCTTAACGCAATATCGAACTGTTTTAAATAATAATTATGGGTAATTATGTTATTTTTTTCCATAAATACTAAGATTTCTTTGGTAGCGTTAAGGATATCTTCTAAATCTATTTTAAAAATAAAAATCGAATGTTTTATGTGCTCATCATAGTTTACAATTTTTTTTATTGTGTCATAGGTCAGTTCCGCATAATCAGAATTAAAATAGTTTGATAAAATAGAACTTATGAGCCAGGCATAACTATAAAGACTTATATTTTTTATTTTAGACACATACTTGTCGAGATCTATAGCCTCTATAATTTCTTTTGGCTTAAGTTCGCCCCGTGGAGCCCCCTTTATTAAACCAGAAATTATCATTTCTTTATACGCGAGTCCATGAATAGTCGAAATATGCACATTTTTTGGAAATTTTTGTTTTGCGCTTTCGGCCGCTGCTTTATTGAAGGCAAGGTATAAAAACCTTGCTTGCGGCATTTCTTCGGCGATAAATTGAATTGTTGCGGTTTTACCGGTTCCAGCAAAAGCATTAACTTTAATTTTGTTATGCTTTTTAACTATATCAGCTATAAATTTTTGCTCTTCTGTGGGTTTAAATAATTTCATTCTTATTTAAATTGACAATGTAAAAAATTTTCATACTTTAATTTTTACCAGACGGATCAAACTTTTAATTTTTTCCGTTTGTCGGCTTATTAGTAGAAATGTTTTTCTGCCCCGGTATTTGGCTGCAATTCACCCCGTAAGAGCATCCGGTTTTAGGATTAATACCCATCATATTATCCATAGGTTTTTGCAAGGCCATACAGCCGGAAAAAGCCAGAACCGGGATTAATAATAACGCCGCTAAAAACAGTTTTTTCATAATTATTTTCCTGAAATAAATTATAAAAATAAACTTTTAAAATTAACTTATTACAAATTAATCTAAAACACTACATCTTAAATATATTATTTTTTACTTGACAATAAATCTAATTAGTTATATTTTTATAAGTAAGTAACATAAGTAGATAAATTTTAAGAAAATAAAAATATAGGGTATATCAAAGAACATGAAATTATATAAAGTAATTCCCGCTCCTAAGAAGGTGGCGGATTGGAAAGGAAAATTAATCAGATTTAAAAGAGATTTAAGGAACGGTAACGGGATTATTGCCGCCGGAACTTTCGCACAAGTAAGTAGCCAGGGCTGGGTAACTTATTTCACGTGCGAAAAGTGCGAACATTGCGGGTATCAGCCGTCTATTTCAATAAAAGGCGATAGAGAAACAAAACTTCAGGATATCGAGTTCATTGAAATCGAAGAGCCCTCGCCTCCGGAGAACGGTAAAGACAACGAATTAAAACCGTATTATTACAGTATTTATAACGACAAAAATCAAGCGATATACTGTCCGACAAAGTTTGGAATGGGCTTCTTTCCTGAAAAAGTTATTTTATTACATCGCATAAACCATGCCATCAAAGTGCTTAAAGATATAGGTATAAACAAGAATAAAAAGACGGATATTATTAATTCTCTTAAGGAAGTTAAGGCTGCGTTGGCGGAAAGAATTCTCTAATATCGTTAATCGGGAGGTCTTTGCGGTGATTATAGACCATGATAGTGCTATATAAACTCGTAAAAATATCATTCTTAAAGTCTATAAGCATCCCGATAAAAATGAAAATAAAATCCCTTAAATTTTTAAAAAAGTTTTTACACACCGCCGAAGGCGTCGGGTGTGTGTTATTTAGTTATTTAGTTATTTTAGTTATTTCACGCCCGGAAACTCAAAGCAGGCGTAAGTTTCCGGGCGGCAAGGGGGAAACCTGGTTATGCTTTTGGGGAAACCTGGTTATGCTTTTGGGGAAACCTGGTTATGCTTTTGGGGAAACCTGGTTATGCTTTTGGGGAAACCTGGTTATGCTTTTGGGGAAACCTGGTTATGCTTTTGGGGAAACCTGGTTATGCTTTTGGGGAAATAAATATATATGGCTGATTTAATAAAAAAAGACGAGGAAAAAGAGTTAGACCTGCTTTCTATTTTTAAATGGTTTAATTCGACTGGATATTTTTCTTATCAAAAAAAAAGGGAGAAACTGCCCGTGGATAAATTTACGCTTATAGCCAAAGATACGATTCAAGATATTGAGATATATGGAAAATCGCTAAGATTAATTATAGAAGACGAAGTAGTTTTATCGGTTTTAATCGAAATAGCTAAAAAACAGGGCATAGAAATAACGTCGTCCAAGTATTTTTTATCGAAAGCGGTTTTCAATAAGGCGGATAATAAATCGTATCAAGATATAAACGATTCTTTAAATGCTTTAAAAACGGGCGTAAATCAAATTGGAAAGAATGACAAGAGCTTTATTTTTAGTTTCATCGACGCTCTTACCTTTGACGATAATATGAACGAAAAAGGCAAAATAAAAATCAGGCTGTCTAAAGAAATATACGATTTTTTTACGAAAGAAAATAAATATCTTTTGGCGTTTAATATAAAGAATTACCGCCGGCTGACCGGCGGCCGCATCCAGAAGCTTCTGTATTTTTACTTCCTGTCCGTAAACCTTACCATGCCGACGCCGCTCGTAAAAATCAAAGAAATACTTAGACTCAACCAAAAATTGAAAGACTTTAAAAAATCTTTTACGGACAATCTTATAAACGTGCTGGGCGCAGAAGGCGTACACATAAAAATTAAAGGGGATAACCTTATTTACCACCGCAAACATCGCAGTATGATAGCAGAAAAAAGCGGACAACCGGGCAGTCAGAATACGGAACCTAAACAAATTAACCTTGAAAGATTTAATTTCGAGGAACTAAAGCTTAATAAATCGTTCGTCATAGCCCTTTGCAAGATTTACTCGGAAGATAACGTCGTAAAGGCATTAGAAAAAATGCAATATATCAAAAAAAACCAAGAAATAAAAAATCCGGCGGGATTTCTTAAGGCCATGCTTGCGGACGGGACTTACGAGGATGCGGCAGAAATTAAAAACAGGCATGAGCTCAGGAAAAGCGAACTGGTAGAAAAACGAAAAAGCAAAGAAATAGAAAATACCTTAGACGAGCTGACGGAAGAAATTTACGCGAATATGGATCCGGCGGAGAGAAATAAAAAAATATGCGAGCTCGGAAAAGAATTCTCCGGTCCGGAGGAATTAAAAGAAGGCCTTGCGGCGTTAAGACTTAAGGCTCAAATCAGGGAAAGCATAGCGGTTAAGGGAAAATAACTAACGATAATAAGGATTAAAAAATGGACGAATCAACGATTGACAGATTAGTCGAAAGAATCGATAAGCTAACTGGCTTCATGGAGAGGAGAGAGGTTGAGACCTTAAGTCCGTATTTGACGACCCAAGAAGCCGCCGACTACCTAAAAGTTAGCAAAAGGACTATTGAGCGCATGATAAAGAGTAATCAGATTAAATACTATCCTATCAACCAGGAAAAAAACCGAAGCAAATACCTTATAAAGAAAAAAGACCTCGACGCTTATCTTGAACATTTTGCTAAAGAGCCAAAATACGAAATATTTCAGCGGGCGGTAAACGGCGGGAGGGGAAGGAGGTGATTATACTGACGAAAGAAGAAAAAGAGGAGATTAAAAGGCAGATTAGAGACCTTATCGAAGCTTACAAAGTAACACTTTTTTTAACTAAGGCCTTTCCTGAAAACGGGCGTTTTAGGTCAGCGCTGCAAAAAGAAAAGTATGCCATTAAGAGCCTTAGGTTTAAATTAACGTAAATTTAAAAGTATCTTGGGGGTACTATTATGGAAAACAAAATTTTTTTAAAGATTAACAAGGAGGAAATTCTTTTCTCCTGCGAGGGTTACAGCGAGGAGTTTATTAACTCAATAAGCGAAGCTATAAATCAAGCGCGTCGTCATGGATTAGAAAATCGAAGACAGGCAGAACTGGAACGCCGCGTTCCAGAAAAAACAGATGCAGAAAATAGTAACGAGGCTGCAGCTCCAAAATTAGGGCATAATTCTTCGAGAAAAGACGACACGCAACAGCATATGCATATAGCCGCCGGACTTAGCGATAACGATAAGAGTAAGATGAAAAAGAAAAATAAAGCTTTTATCTTAAGAGAAGACGAAGAAAAAATTATCGGCGATATGCGCGCCGGAATGAAATTTAAGGATGCCGTTCAAAAATACGGCATTACGAGCATAGCGTTCGCCAGATATGCAAGAATATTAAAAAATAGAGACGGTAATAAATTAGGCGATGCTTCAGGAAGGGAAGGAAAAGAAACAGGCGGCATTAGTTCAAGCCCGTCCGGCAAGACGCTTGTGCCGGTAGATATTAATTCTGGATTCGCAGAGACCGATAAAGGTGTTTTACTGTCCAAAAACCCTGCTATGGCCCAGTGGCAGCTCCAGCAGATGGCGAAGGGAAATTAAACCGCCATTGGGCCGAAAAATTAATAAATAAGCTCGGCGGGGGCATTAAGAGAATTAATTTAGAGCTTGAACATGGGTCCGGTTTTTCGAGGGAAACCAATTTAAGGCTTAAAGAATTATATGAGAGCAAGATAATTGAACTTAAAAAATTTATAGAGGGGAATTAATGAAAAAAGTGGTTTTTATTTCCGTTCCGTATTCGGCCGACACAGAAAGGGGAGTGGAGCTTTCAAAATTGGGCGGGAAATACGTCCGCCAGGTCGGCAAAGTTCCGTTTAGCCCCGTATTGAATTTTAGGTATTTTTACGACAACGGGAACGAATACGAGGCTGTCCTGCAAGACTGCCTTACGGTACTCAAAAGGTGCGACGAAGCTTTGTTTATTGAGACGGAAAGTGGCTTATCAAAAGGGCAGTCTATGGAATATGCGGCGGCGGTAAGTATTATGCCGTGTGAAACAGTAACTTATGAGATACTGACTGCCCTGGTAGATATAAAATCGAAACAGGTCTGCAGCTACAGGCATTCCTGTAACACCTAATAAAGATTATTAAGCGGGGGATTTTTATGAATTGTTTAGCGTCTGGGGGTTGTTCGACGGATGTAAGTTTAGGAGAAACTATAGCTATGCAGCTCTCGTTAAAAGGTATTTATGAGGACAATGGTTACGCAATATCGGTCGTAAAGATAGGCGAATATGAAGTATTTGCGATAAAGCGGATAACCGCCCCCGTGGGTTCCATATTTAACGATTTATCCGAAGCAGTTAATGAATTTATCAAATTAACCAGTTAAAAGAAGGAGGGTTTTGTTATGAAAGGGTCGCCGTCGGTCATAGGTTTTACGGATGCGTTCCAATTAAAGTCGCATAGGTTTATTTATGGGCAGAGTAATAAAAGCATATCGCCTTTTAAAGATGAGGCGTTAAAAATTAGCGTAAAAGAAAGATTTATGGATTTTATAGACGAACATACGAATTCCCACGGCGTTTTTATTTGCGGTTCTAAAAAGCTCGTGGATTTCGTAAACGAAAACTTAATTTAAGGAGGTGGTATTTTGGAAACTATTGCGATAATAAATCAGAAAGGGGGGGTCGGAAAAACGACGACAGCCGTTAATCTCGCCGTCGCGCTTAAAAAGTACTACGCTAAAATCATGCTTATAGATATGGATCCGCAAGGCAATGCCGGCACGCATCTCGGAGTAAGGGCAGATATGGATAATTCTATAGGCGCCGTCCTGCTCGGCGAAAAAAAGATAAAAGATATCGTGATTCGGTCCGAGAATATCGACGTAGTTCCGAGCAATATTAACTTGTCCGGCATAGAATATAATATCGCCAACGAAATCGCCCCGCAGATGTTATTAAGGGATGCCTTAAAGGACGTCGAATACGAATATGAAGTGATAGTAATCGATTCTCCGCCGTCGTTAGGGCTTTTATCGGTCAACGTTCTTACCGCGGCAGATAAGGTTATTATTCCGGTTAATGACTATCTTGCCATGGAAGGCGTTTCCGCCCTGCTCGAAACTATCAATAAAGTTAAGAAAAAACTAAACGGCAAGCTTGACGTTATGGGCTATTTAGTTACCATGAAAGATTTTACGTCTATTTCAAACGAGGTACTGGAAAGACTCCAATCGCATTTTCCAAATAAAGTGTTGGATACGACAATAAGGGAAAATACGGTATTAGCTCAAGCTCCGGGCTATGGCAAGAGCATTTTCGAATATAAAAAAAACTGTAACGGTTTTAAAGATTATGAAGCTTTAGGCGAAGAAGTTTATAGAAAAATAAACAAGGTTTAAAAAAAGTGGAACGCCGCGTTCCACTCAATATATTATTAAAAACACGGAGGCTACAATGAATAAGAAAAAAATGAAAGATCCGTTGAACTGGATTGATGATTCAACGGATAAGGAAGGTTTAAATGCCGCTTATATAGAATTAAACAGGATAAGCGAAGACCCGGAACAGCCAAGGAAAGATTACGGAACGGAAGAGGAGCGGGAAGAAATCAGGAATTCTATTAAAGACTTAGGTGTTATCCAGCCTATAATTATCAGGAATACCGACGACAATGGGTACTATATCATATCCGGACATAGGCGATATAGGGCATGCGTAGAATTAGGACTGTCTAATATTCCGGCCGTTATCAAGGACATCGATTTCAGCGATTCGGAGTCTGCAAAAAAGGAAATACTTTTTACGCAGTTAGAGGAAAATCTTCACAGGAAGAATCTCACCCCGCTCGAACTGGCTGATACTTACAAGATATTTCAGGACGAGTTTAAGCTTTCATCGAGGGAAATTGCCGCAAAAGTTCAAAAGTCGCACCATCACGTCCTGGAGCATTTAAAACTGCTTAAGCTTCCCAGCGAACTTCTTGGTATGGTCGAAGCCGGAGCTCCATTGACAAAAGTTTTAGAAGCTTCAAAATTAGAAGGGCCTGAGCGCGGAAGCGTGCTTGGAAATTTAGAAGGTACTTCGCGTGAGGATATTCGAAAAATTAATAAAGCGCAGAAGCCCGCTAAAAATAAAGGAAAAAAAGAACTGGAACGCGGCGTTCCAGGACAAAAAGATTACGATAATAAAACCCATGCGGCCATCGTAGATTTTAACGGAGAACATAACAATATCCGTATAAATTTAGAAAAACCGAGCGAAACCTATGGACTGGTTTTAAAATTATCCTGCCGCTCGGAGGAAAATCTCAGCCATGTCCTGAATGCGCTTAATAAGGCTTTTAATAACTATTAAGAGGGAATAAAGGTATGGTCAGTATAGAAATGCTTGATTTCGAACAGGCCGCGCAGTATTTTGAGTCTTTTGCAAAAATATGCCGTATCGACGGCCAAGACGGCTCTTTTTACGGCGGGAAAGCTAATAAGCTTATAGGGGAGAGCGTGATAGAACATACGGACAGCTTTCCTATGTTTTTGTCGCATAACGATAACGCCGCCATAAACCTGACTTTTTCAGCTCCGAAATCTTTTTCTGTATTACTTGAGTTGACCGATAATTCCGTCCTGCGCGATAAACTTATCGAGATGCACGATAATTCAGTATGTAAAACCACGGGATATATAGAAAATAATTTAATAGTAACTAGGGTGTCAAAAGGCAAAGACTTTAGGGGAAAAAGGGTAAACGACCTTGTTTCCCCCGATAAAGGGATAGAATGGGCGGCGTTCAGCTATCATGCTTCAAGCGAGAACGACCCGCACCTTTATACTAACGTCGTCATCGCCAACCGCATATACATCAAGGGAGAGAAATATTCTATAGACGCCAGAGACTTATTTAAATACCTGATAGCGCTCGGCAAGATGTACAGGGCTGAATTATATAACGACCTACAGGCGGGGTGGATAGGCGTTAAAATAACGGATTATAAAAATTTCTTTTTCGCGATAGAAGGCATAAGCGAGGAGACTATACATACATTCTCAAAGCAGTCTAAAAATATAGACAAAGCTTCCATGGAATTAATGAGTGAATTTCCGGACGAACCGGAAGCAAGGCTCAAGGAGTTCGCCAACCTTGAGAGCCGCCCTGACCAAGGTAGAACCGAAACGCTTGAGGAGATTCGCACCAGCTGGAAAGAAGAATCGCCGCAGAAGCACGTAAATTATATTGAAAAGCCTGTTATTCTCGCTAATATGGAGGATGCGGCAGAGGCGGCCGCAGAGGCGGCTGGAAGGCTTCAACCTCTTGATTTTTTTTCAGACCTGGATTTTAGAAATTTAATTAAACAAATCATAATTTTTAAAGGTTTGCGGTTCGATGAAACAATTATTCAAGCCGCTTTTAAAACGGCGGTTAAAAAGCGGCTCGTGAAAGAAATAGACAAACACGTTTTTACTGTGAAAAGAGGATAAAAATGGTTTCAATAGGAAAACTAAATTTCGAACAGGCTATGCGTTATTATGAGTCTGACGTGGAGCAGTATTACGCCGGCCAAAACGACGAGTCCTTTTACGGCGGAAAGGCTAATAAACTGCTGGGGGAAAGCGTAGCGGAGCATAAAGGGAGTTTTTCCAAGTTTTTATCTAAAAAGAGAAAAGTCGCCGGTATAGATTTAACGTTTTCCGCTCCGAAATCTTTTTCTATATTACTTGAGCTGACCGATGATCCCGTACTGCGCGAAAAACTCATCGAGATGCACGATAATGCAATGTGTAAAACCATACAGTATATAGAAAAAAACGTCATAACCGCAAGGGTCTTTAACGGTAAAGACGAAAAAGGAAGAAGAAGGTATGTCCCTGTCCCACCCGATAAAGGAATAGAATGGGCGGCGTTCAGACACCACACTTCGCGAGAAAACGACCCGCAGCTGCATACCCACGTCGTCGTCGCCAACCGCATATACGTTAACGGCAGGGAGTATTCTATAGACTCAAGGGATTTGTATGAATATCACATCGCTTTCGGCAAGATGTACAGGGCTGAATTATATAACGCTCTGCAGAAAGAGGGCTTGAGCGTTAAAATAACGGACTATAAAAATTTCTTTTTCACGATAGAAGGAATAGGCGAGGAAGCTATCCAAGTTTTTTCGAAACAATCCAAGAATATGGATAAGCTTCTTAAAGAACTAAAAAAAGAATTTCCGGACGAACCGGAGGCCCGCTTAAAGGAACTTGCCAACTTAGAGAGCCGCCCTGCTAAAGACAGGAGTAAGACTCTTGAGGAGCTCCGCACTCGCTGGAAAGAGGAATCGCCGCAGAAACGCATTGAATACGTTAAAAAATTCGGAGTTTTGGCTGGCGGCGAAGAGGTCGCAAAGGCGGTAGCGGAAGCGGCCGAAAAGCTTACCGAGAACAAAAGCGTTTTTTCGGATCTAGATTTTAAAAATTCGGTAAAGCAGATTTTAATATATAAAGGTTTTCGTTTCGACGAGGTTGCTATTCAAACGGCTCTGAAGGAATCCGTCAAGAAGCATGATTTAAAAGAAATCGGGAAGAATAAATTTACTACTAAAGAAATAAGGATGGCGGAGTTTCAGACACAAAATCACGCCAGAGATACGCATAATAAATTTGAATCGATTTTAAATAAGGAAGATGCGGTAAAAGCGATAGAAGCCTGGGAAGAGAAGAAACGGTTGGATGACCCTAAATTCAAAGGATTAACCAACGACCAGAGAAAGACTCTAGAAATGATGCTTACCACGAAAGACGGGGTGATGATTTTCCAAGGCGACGCCGGCACGGGAAAAACAACCGTCCTTAGGGCGCTTAACGACATATGCAAAGAACGCGGCTTTGAACTTATCGGATTGTCTTTCCAGGGTAAGGCGGCACAAGAGATATACGAAGCGAGCGGTATAAAAGGGATGACGTTAGATAGTTTTTTATCGATTATGCGCGGAAAGAAAAATATAGAGATAAACAATAAAAAAATATATATCCTCGATGAGTCTTCCATGACCGCTACTTTAAAGTTTAGGGACGTATCTTTATATGCCAAACGGGAAGGAGCAAAGATGTTTGCCGGAGGAGATATAAAACAACTGCCTTCTATACAGGCCGGCGGTATGTTTGAAAGGATGCAGAAGTCGGAGAACATTTCTTTTGTAGAGTTAAAAGAATCCATCAGGCAAAAAGACCCGGTACTTAAGGCGATAGTTAAGCATTTTGCAGAGAGCAAAGCGCTGAGAGGATTAAAAGCTATGGATGCCGCCGGGAAGATTCATGAGATAAAAGACAAGGATGACTTGTTTCAGGCTATTGCCGACGCCTACGTAACTGAAGGCGATAAAAATAATATTATTCTGGCCGCAAAAAATAAGGACCGTTTTATTATTAATCAGATTACCCGGGAAAAATTAAAACAAAAAGGTCTTTTAGCTACCGAGGATTTTAAGATAAAAATCAAGGAGGGGAAAAATCTTAACGACTACGACAAAAAGCAGATATGGAGCTACGACGAAAAAGACATAATAGTGCGGGGCAGAGATAAAATGCATGAATACGAGGTTAAAAACGTGGATATCGACGGCAGGATGTTGACCGCTTACGACAGAAATAACGATAAAGAAATTTCTATGGCGGCGTCGAAAGACCAGCGGGTTTACTACGAAGTGGAAAAGAATTTTTCAAAGGGAGACAAGATAGTTTTTCTCGAAAACGATTATGCGCATCTCGACGTAAGAAACGGTCAGACGGCTATTATAGACGACATTGCAAAACTTGACAACGGCAATTATAAAATCGACGCTACGACGATGAGTAACAATCCGAAAAAGGTAAGCTTCGAGACGAAAGATTACGATTTTTTCACGCACGCATATTGCGTAACGACCCCTAAGAGCCAGGGGCTGACGGCGGGCAAAATATGGGCGTACGCAGTCGATACTACGTTGAATGCTATGTATGTTAATATCTCCCGCGCAAAGTATAATGCGGAGGTCTTTACTACAAACATAATGAAACTATTTGGAACGTCTAAAAAAGTGGATAAGCAGGTCGATAGTTTAACCCAGGAAGGAAGGGAGCGTTTCAAGGAAGAACAGGTAAGAAAAATAAAAGAAAACGGCATTCCGGAGCCGGAAAAGAAAGCCAAAAAAGAAAAAGGGGCGAAAAAAGAATTCGAGCCGGCGGGGGATATAAAACCGGAGAGAAAACGGGGCGGTTTAGATATCTCGTGAGGCGGCGACCCGGCGCTAAAAAGCGCCGGGTAATATTGATACGCTTCGCGTATTTTAATTATAAAAAGCAAAAGCTAATATAGTGAAAAGATATTTTTATTATAGGTAAAAACTTTCATATTGAATAAAGACATTTTAGTTATAGTAAAAACGAAATATAGTGTGCTTCGCACGTTTAATTATAAACAGCTAATTCCCGAACACACCCTTGCACCGATGGCGGCGTGCAATGGCGTAAATACAGGGCTTATTTTATTAATTATTAATAACGACTGCTGAAAGTCGGCTGTGGTGGCTGATTTGAGCATTATTAAGAATTAATAAGAATTTTTATTAAGATTAATAAGGTATATTTTGAAAAAAATAACAAGTTGACGGAGGTGTAGAAATGGCAAAAAAAGTTATGGGAGTCGGGTTTGACGAAGATATTTTTTACAAGATTAAGAAGGAATCCAACCAGTCGAGTTTTGTCAATCAGATTGTGAAAGATTATCTTGACGGCAAGAGGGAAAGCAGTAAAAACGACTTGGCGATTATAAAGAATTTCGAGAAAAAACTTGACGCGGTGAGAACCGAAATTGCTTCTCTTAAAGAGTTGCAGGAACTGGTTTTTAATATGAGTATGTTATCTACGTATATAGCAAAATATATCCCTGGCGTGGATAATAAAGTGCTGAACGAGGTAAAGGAAAAACGGAAGATACTTATAGATAAATACAACCTTTTAAAGGAGAGCACAAATGAAAAAAATTAGAAATATTACGGCCAAAGCAGAGAGGATTAAAAAACTTGAAAACGAACTTAAGGAAGTTAAAAAAGAGGCATATGAAAAGCTGGGGATTATAATCTTTAATTCCTATAAAAAAAACTTCGCAGATATTGAGGAAGTGAAAAATAATATTGCCGAAACGGCAAGCAAGTATGGTTTAAATTAATTCTATAAATTTTAAAAAGGAGAAAAAATGGATAATAATAGAATCGATGAAATTGAAAGCGAGATTAAAGCTATTAACGAGAAGATTGATTTAAAGCGTTTAGAGGTTGAGGAATTAGAACACGAAATTAGCGATTATGACACAGAGATTTATTTCTTAAAAAAGGAACTCAAAAACTTATCAATATAGCGAGGGGGCTATACCCATGAAAGACCTAATTTACAAAACAATTAATCCGTCCAATCTCGTAAAAGATTGGTTAGGAAAAACCATAAAAACTAAAAGAGAAATGTCTAACGGGTATTATATTATACCGGAAGGAACAATAATGCTTGTAGATAACTCTGGTCCGGTAGTAGGCCTTACCGGCGCAGACAAGTGTCCTTTTTGCGACGTAAAACCTACTATATCCATAAAAGGAGATAAAGAATACAAGTTGATGTTTTTTGAATTTATAGAAATAACGGGATGGGCGAATGTTTCGGATGATATTCCCGGCGCCAATTCTGAAATAAAAGAATATAAACCTATTAACCCGCCGAAACTAATTAGCGACTGGGTAAATAAACCCGTAATATCCAAAAAAGAAATAAAAAACTACTTTATAACCATACCAGCCGGAACACTAATGCAAATATACGCTGGCGCCGGGAAAACGGTATCGGTTATAGCCGAAAAATGCCCGATTTGCGGAATACAAAAGCGCGCGGAAATAAAAGGGACGAGAGAAGAAAAACTGGCATATATTGATTTTATAAACAAGGAATATGAGAAAAAATACGAGTCTTATAAATTTAAAAAATATTAATTAGGGGACGCTAAAATGTCAACTCAAATATGCGTTGGAGGCGGTTATTATGGGCGGAAAAAGAAGAAACGCTCAAAGATATTATTTACGGACTTAAGAAAAAATATTGTAAATAGGAGGAATAAAAATGTTTATTAGGACCGATAAAGATTACGTAAATTTAAATCATGTAGTAAGTATCATAAGCGACAACGATGAATTGGGCGATAATGCTATCGCCATTTGCGATATAAACGGAGATTGTCATAAAAAATGTTTTAAGGATAAATCTGAAAAATTGAATTTTTTGATTTATCTTAGGCAAGGTCAATTCGATAAATTAAGTTAATAGGGGGAATAATGGCAAGGCTTTATAAATATCAGCAAGACTTTAAAGAAATTGCGATAAAAAAAATGCGGAATAAGTTTTTCTTTGCAGAAATTCCTACCGGAGCTGGAAAATCGGTAATATCGGCAGATATTGCGGAAACTTTTGCTAAGCAAGGGAAAAAGGTAATAATTAGCACAACGACGAACCAGCTCGCAAAAGAAATAGCCGATTTGCTCGCCAATAAAAATCCTAAAATCAGTTTTGATGACGCTATTACTTCCTCTTTATCAATTGGTAAGAACAATTATTTCAATATAGATAAATTCGATGACGATGTTAAGTCTTTATTTATTAATGTAAATCAATTAAACGAATACCTACGACAAATCGAAAATAAAGCGGGATATTGGTATTTATTTGACACTTTATTCGAAAATGTAGAAATCGGAGAGGATAACAAACAAATAGTCAAAAATTTAACAATGGAAGATGAAAAAAGAAAACCATATATGACGGATATAGGAGAATGTGATATATCTGTAACCAATCACTCTTATTTGCTTTTTAAGACTTATAACGAAAGTTTTAATATAAACGATTACATAGTGATATTCGATGAGGCGCATGCAATTTTAGAATCGGCAGAAGCCGCCCTTACTTCATCTTTTTCGGTGTTCAGACTTAAAAATCTTTCGGATATGCTTTTGAAAAAGCTTGTAGGAAAAAAAGAAAGGGGTTATTTATCGGCTGTTAATAATTTATTTTATATTCGTAAAGTTTGCAAAAGAATAATAAATAAATATAGCAATTCTAAATGCGTCGGTGAATATTATAGCAAAACTAATGTTGTAGGACTGGCTATTATAAGGGAATTGGCCGAATTATTAGATAGACCTGAATTAAAAAGAGTTGAGAAATTTGTTAAAGCTTTATCTTTTCCTGTTTCGAATTTATTTATAAGCGAGGTTTTAGAATTACACACTCTAAAAACAAAGCAATCTGATGTGAGAATTTATTGCTCCCCCCTTAAAGGATATCCGACGTTGCATTTTCTAAAAAAGAATATTGCCCGCGAACTCTTTTTTAAATTTTGGAACAAACTCGACGGATGTTTGGGTATGTCCGCTACTCTTACCGCCGGAGATGATGCCGCTGGGAGAAATTATGTCTATTATCGACTTGGTTTTAAAGTTAAAACACAAGACGCGTCAATGTCAATAATGAAAAAAGTTAGAGATAAGGAACATACCGTATATATTATGCGGAGAATATTTAAGAAAGAACAGTCCAGCATTATTTTATGCAAAAAAAGCTATCCTGCTCCAGTAATTAAAAAAGAAGGAATGGAAAGTAAAATTAATCCCAAATGGACGGAAGAGTCCGCCAAAATCATCATTAAAACTTATTCAGGAGAAAATACGCTTGTAATCAATGGAAGCTTTGAAGAAGTAGATTTAATTGCAAATAATCTCAAGGAACACGGCATAGATAATGTAATAGTTGCCGAGAGAGGCAAATCTTCCTACTTGAAAGTAAAAGAATTTAAAAACAAAGGCAGGATATTAATTGGGACACGCAATTACGGCACGGGAATTGATTTGCCGGGCAAAGAACTTACCAAGCTCTATATAACCAAGTTGCCTTTTCCGGTGATGAATTCAAGAAGGTTCCTTGATATAAGAGAGAAAAGCAAAAGTCAAGGATTTTTTATCGCCAAACGGGAGATGATTTTAAACTTAAGGCAATATATAGGGAGATTAATAAGAACTGAGAAAGATAAAGGCGAAATTTATATTTTAGATTCAAGGTTATGGGATCCTAAATATTATCATATCGTCAAAGAAACGCTGTCAAATTACGGAATTATAAAAAATAAATTAATTTAAAGGGGGTTATTATGTTAAAAGTAAATTTTACGGCCGTTACGCCGTTAATGCAAATTGAGACGATGGAGACGAGACGAGACAAAGAAGGCGCCGAAAAGTCGGTTACCGCAATAAAAACAAGGACAATTTACGATGAAGAGATAGGCGGACTCGTTAAATTGCCGGTCTATACCGGCAACGGATTTAGGGGGCTCTTAAGACGCAAAATGAGCGAGATTCTACTTGAAGAAGCTTTAGAAAAAGGAATAAAAATAAATACTACCGATTATTTCCTTATGGTAGCCGGAGGAGGCGCAAATTACCAGAAACAAGAATTCGATATAGTCCAAAAAGTTAAGTCGTTAAATCCAGTAATTAGTTTACTCGGCACAAGCCTTGCGATTCCGGGCAAACTAATCGTAACGGATTTTATGCCTGCCGATTATCGTTCTTATCTTTATGAATTTAAATCAAAAAATGCGGAAGATAACGGGGAAGAATTTCAGGATAACGTTCCTATGGTCCGTTATGGCTGCTCTCTTATTCAAACAAGAACGTTCACTAAGAAAGACGATATTCTTAATCAAACTAAGTTCGGCAGGTTCCTATCCAAAGAAGACGTAAAAGCGTGGGAAGAAACGATAGAAAAGGAACGGGCGGAAAAAGAAAATAATAAGAATAAAAAATCGGAAGACAAAAAAGAAAGAAAAACGATACAGTCTATTCTTAACGCCGAATATATCATTCCAGGAACTAAATTTACCGGCTATATATCGTTTAAAGAACCCATTACGGATTTAGAATACGGCCTTTTACTAAAGGGACTTGCAAATCTCACTTATGAGTATCTCGGAGCCGGTTCGTCAAACGGATTTGGAATAGCCAATTATAACATCTACGACGACGTTACAGGAGGAGAAGTAATATTTTCTTTGGTAAGTTCGGATAACTTATTAAAAAGAACGCTATCTACGCCGCAATCCGAACACGAAAGCAAGTGTATTTCTTTATTTGAAGATTGGCTTTCAAAATTAAGCGATGACAATATCAACGTATCGAAGTTAATGAAAAGCAAAGACGAGAAGAAAGCGAAAATATATTAAGTTTAAAAAACTCAAAATTAAAATAAAAATATAAAGGAGATTTTATGAAAGAAATTAATTTAGCGAAAAAAGACCTTTTAATTCTTAGCATATTAATATTTTTATTCTCGTTCCTCGCGGGTGCTTTTACCGCTACGGAATATATGGCTTACCGATTTCAGTTTTCGCCTCTTCTAGGAAAATCTTTTTGGCATTTATATAATCCGTTAGATTGCTGGTTCTGGCTTAAGATGTATTTGCCTATATATCCCGCTGCAAGAAGCATGATGCTTAATTCGATGTTATACGGAAGTTTAGTCTTCTTCTTTATGCCTTTAATTCTAACTTTTATAGTGAGAAAATTTTCGGCGAAAATAAAAAAATCTAATCAGGAGGAGGAATAAATCAGATTTTATAAGGTATAGCGGGTTATAGGTTATACGGAGTAATTAAATTATAGGTGGTTAAAAGCCTGCAAGAGCGGTATAAGGGCTTGAAAATGTTATACGGAGTAATTAAATTATAGGTGGTTAAAAGTAAATTATCCGTCCGCCAGGCAGCTGCGGAGTTATACGGAGTAATTAAATTATAGGCGGTTAAATTAATCTTAAAAGGAGAACTTATTATGAAAATTGTCGTTAAACTGAAAGACGCAGGCGGATTTAAGCCTAGAGACGTTAGAAACTACGTCGGCTCTATAGTGGACGAAAAGTATAAAGATTTGGCGATGTGGCATAAGAACGCTACGCCGGAACTTATCTACGTAAAACCATTTAGAGAATCTTTCGAAATTATTTCGAACAAAAACGATATATCGCTTATGAGCCATATCGCAGAAAAAATAGAAGATCACCCTAATTTTTACGGAAAAAAAATAGAAAGAGTGTGGCTTAAGAATGAGCAATTTAATTTTCCGCAAAGAGGACTTACGACTTATACGACGAGGACGCCTATAATCATAGGGACTAACGAAAAAGAAATAGGAATAAGCTTTGCGTGCAAGGTAAAAAACAATATGGACGATCTTACTCGTTATATCGCACATCGCATTAAGTCGGATGCCGAATATCAGATAAAAAACTGGTTTGGATTAGATTTAAAAATAAATGATTTTTCCATAATCTCTATATCCAATCTTAAGCAATTGTTTTTAGATTACAAAGACGGAGTTAAAGTTCCAGCCGTTACAATGGATTTCGTATCTAACTTCAGGCTTCCCCGCTTCGTAGGCTATAAAATAGGTCTCGGCTGGGGCGAAATAATCGAAAAGGGGGTTCGCAATGCATAATTTAAAAATTACGGTGGGATTATCGTCTCCGGTAATACTGTCGAGATATACTACTATCGATTCTATTCTTATCGCTCTTTATTTCGCTAAACTTAGGAAACTTGGCAGAATAGGAAACGATTTCGTTAAAACGGAAGATTTTATTCCGGAAATATCAAAATTTATACAAGTAAAAAACGGCGCTTTGTCCGGTTCGATATGGTACGTCGGCAAAGAAGCAACGGTATCGCCCAGCAATGCGATGTTAGTTAAAACTAAAGACAGGGAGCATATGCTTAAATATACCGGCAAAATTCAAGATAACGACGGTTCGGGGGAATATAAGCTTTATCGTTTCGGATTTGAGGCATTGGATATTAAAGAAATTTATTTTTATGTGGTAGGCGATAAAGAAATAATAGAAGACTTGCTAAAAGATTTAAAAGGTATAGGCAAGAAAAACTCCGTCGGATTCGGACTTATTGACAAAATCAAAGTAGAAGAGACGGACGAAGATAAAAGCTTTATCATTAAAGGTCAGGCGTCAAGACCTTTACCTTGCCGGAGCTGGAATTTAGAAAGCGACAGAGTCATGTTCTACAGAGCTTATCCGCCTTATTACGATAAAAAAGATAAAGTCCCCTGCTATATGCCGCCGACTTCTTTAATCGAATACGAGCCTATAGAAAATAGCAGAAATTATATATCCCTGAAGGAACAGGATTATATATATCCTACTAAATTTGCGTATAACGCCGTCAAAGAAGTTCTGCCTAAACCTGATTATCCGCAAATGATAGAAGCTAAAACCTGCTCCGCCTGCGGCAAGGTTCACGACAGGGGCGTTAAGTTAACGGACGTGTTTAAACCTGCAAGCAATAACGATTACGCTTTTTTAGAAAAAGGCGACTTTATTTGCGAGTATTGCGACTGGTCAGTAAAATCAGAATCTCAAAATTATTTAGGATATCTGCTTATCGCGCAAAACTGGCATAAGCACATTCAAGGCAAGAATATGGAAGGAGAAAACGACAAAGAAAAACAGGAAATAAGAGCGCAATTGTTTTCCAATTTAGACGAACAAACGCCGCCTTTTTATATAGGCATAAAATCTACTAAAAATCAGCAGCATGTGGTTTTTAAATCGACGGTGTCAATCTCTAATGCTTTAATCCCGATTCAGTACGGAAACGATACCTATGTAATCGACGTAGAGCTTTTTAATAGGGCGATAGACGAACTTAAAAAATTAATAAAAGAAACCGGCATTTCAAAGATTTTTTGGATCAATCAAGAGATTATAAGCGGTCCGGTTTTTCATTTGCCGGCGAAAGACGATACGCCGAAAAACAGAGAATCACTAAATAATTTTTACAAGAAATACGACAGAAGCATAAGAGTATTCCTCAATAGGGCGGTTATAACCGAAGAAGATGTAAAGAAAAGAAAAACAAAAAAAAGTTAAGTAGTATTTTGTTCTTTGACATTCGAAATTCAATTAGTCGTCGAGCTCCCGTATTTTTTGCACTATCGGAGTTCGACAGATATAATGCCGGAAAATATAAGGCACTTTATTGATTTTATTGATATATTTTTTAGTATGAATTGCATATATGAGGGGTTAAAAAATTTAAATTTATTTTATTACCGTCTATTAAATATTTTGTATGAATTGCATATATGAGGGGTTAAAAATCATACATATTCGTTATACTCGTTCCCGTTCCATTTTGTATGAATTGCATATATGAGGGGTTAAAAAGCCTGTAATCATGGCGTTTATGATAGACAGGAATATGTATGAATTGCATATATGAGGGGTTAAAAATGGAGTCCAGCGTCGTGTCTTATCTTATAGACTTTGTATGAATTGCATATATGAGGGGTTAAAAAGGGTCCTTGATTTTAGGCTCGTCGTCGAATTTTTCTTTGTAGGAATTGCATATATGAGGGGTTAAAAAGACTAAATGCAATACTAAATATTAACCCGCCGAAAGGTAGCAATTGTATATATATGTGAGAGATTGAAAGTTAGCGATTGCGGGTTCAAAATAACGCTATATTAATTTAATAGACCTTTTTAAGAAGTGAGGGACTTTATATGAATAAATATCAGGAATTAAAAATTAAGGTAAACCAGGCCAAAGGACCTGTAAGTATTCTTTTTTGGACAGGAATTCTCCTGCAAATTGTTTCTTTTGGCACATTGGTTTTTTTAATAGATTATAACAAAGTCGTTCTCTTGTTTAAATTAATTAAGACGACCTCCATTCTAAAAATTAAATGGCATAAAATATCAATGCTTAACTGGCACTGGTCATTAATTTTACTATTATCCTTCGCGGCATATTTTTTATTAATACCCCTAAAATCATTTCTATTAAAAGATAAAAAAGCCGATGTAGGCACCGAAGAAAAGGTGGTTCGCGGCACGAAACTCGAGGATATCAAGAAATATAAAAAAGAAGTGCGCGATAAAGAAATATTTTGCAACTTGGGCGGCATCGTACCTGTTCCTGTCGATATTATTTACAATCATTTCAAAATAATAGGCGCCCAGGGAACAGGAAAGACGCAAGCAATCGCCAGGATGATAAACGAAACAGTGCAATTTTTGTTTAACTGGATTATTCTCGACATCAAGAACGATTATACCGGTTGGTTCTATAATCCGGAGACCGATATAATATTTAACCCGACCGACGCGAGATGCCCTGCCTGGAATATCTTGGACGAAATAGAAAACAAGGCCGATATATCGTTGCTTGTTAATGCGGTAGTGCCGGATATACCGAACGACGCAAACGGTATATGGGTAAGGGATGCGAGGCAGGTACTTGAGTCAATAATATATTATTTGAAAATGACCGGCCAGGGGACAAACGAGAAACTAATCGAGTGTTGTCATCTAGCTCCAGCGGAATTAGTGAAGCTGTTTAAGAGCAAACCGGAAATCGAAAAGAGCTGTTCGCTTGCAATACCGCATTTGCAGGCTGGCGAGAAAGTCACACCTATCCTTATGTCCGTCGTTGCGAGCCATGTAAAGGCATTCGACGTGATGCCGTCCCAGCCCGACCGGCCAGGAATGAAGACTTTCAATATAAGAAGAGATTTTCTTTCTAAGAAGGGGGTTAAAATATTTTTAAACTCCAATGAAAATACTAAAGATATGGTGCGACCTATTTTGACAATATTCGTCGAGTTTGTATCAAGGAAATTGCTCGCAGCCAAGAAAGGCGAAAATAATACTACCATTATTGCACTCGACGAGTTTTCGGCACTAAACAAGATCGAGGCAATTATCGATCTTGAGGATAAAGGCAGGGATAAGGGGGTGGTTGTGATACTTGGTATTCAGGACTATGGTAAGACGACCGATAAATACGGAGAAAATTTACTGCGGACCATTATAAATAATTTAAGGAACTCGCTATGGCTCCAAGTCGCGGATGAGAAGCTGGCTAAAATTGTATCGGACGAAATAGGCGTGCAGGAAGTAGAGCGCTACACCGAAAGCGACTCTGTTGGGGCAAACAATGACCAATATACAAATACGCAATCAACCCAGATAGTGCAAAAACAGGCTATACTGCCATCGACTATTATGGGTTTTAAAAATTTCGAGGGGATTGTTAAGCTCGTCGGAACTGCTTTTTTTCACGTGCATATTATCCCTATAACAAACACTTATAAAATTATTGCGGAACCTTTTATTTTATCGGATAGGATGAAAATTATGAATGTAAATACTCATGAGCCGGAACCTACGGCCGCAGAATTGAATAGAGAGGAGGAATTTCCGCTTACATTTGAGAATTAAATTATTATATTTTTCCTGATTTTAACAGCGAAAATCATGAATATATATCAGGAATTTATAAGCCAAAGCTAAAAACAAAAATTATAGCAGCATGGAATGCTTGGAAAAATTGCGGAAAATAATTGTAAGCAAATCAAAAGCAATAAAATATGTTATAATTTATTTACTATGAACGTTAAAGATAAAAATATTGACTTAGCTAAAAAAATAATAACTTCGGAAATCGAGAAAGCCGGCTACCAGGTTGACAGGATAATTTTATTCGGTTCCAGGGCGAGAGGGGATTATAATGAGTATAGCGACTGGGATTTCTTCGTTGTGGTAGATAGGGAGCTTTCGAAAGACGATTGGAAAAGAGCGCAAATGAATATTCGTAAAGAAATGAGGCGCAATGGAATCGGAGCCGACGTGGTAATAAAATCCGCAGGTCTTTATGAACATCAAAAAAAAGATACAGGGTTTATTTCTTATTACGTAAATAAAGATGGAATTGCTGTATGAAAGAGAGTGCGGAAATAGTTTTAGATATAAAAAACACCAACCGGTTATACATTAAATATTTAAACAAATAACAAAATTGCAGAATATGCTATAATTAAGTTATTATGAAAATATTAGATAAAAGCGTCGATACAACTGGAAAAGGGATTGCTCTTCGGCATATCGGTTATAAGATAGTCTCGAAGGAAGATAATGAAGCGGCCGTTAATCAAATTTTAAACTCTATCTCGGCCTATTTTCAGAACAATAAAAAATATACCCTTAATAAAGTTATTTTATTTGGTTCCAGGAGTAGAGCCGATTATAAATGGGATAGCGATTTTGATTTCGTTGTTGTTGTGAACGAGGATATTTCCGTTGACGAGAAATATTTTATCTGGAATGGCATACTTGATAAAATTGCCGAGAATCGTTATTATAAAGGCGAAATCTTAGACGTGGAACTTATCGTTTCCGGCTTAAAAAACTATAATACCGCCATAAACTTTGTCGGACACATATTTAGATATGCAAATAAGGAAGGAAGGGTTTTAAATGGTTAGATATTATAGCGCTGAAAATTATTCATTGGAAGACTGGCTTAACCAGGCATCCGACGATTTAAGAACGGCCCAGGATTATATTAATAAAGATGAGAATTACGCCAGAAAAAACGTTTGTATCCATAGTCATCAATCTATTGAAAAAAACCTTAAAGCTTATTTAATAGCGAATAAAGTCGATATTCCTGATAGCCATAACTTAGAAAAACTTCAAGGGATGTGTGAAGAAATAGATGGTAATTTTTCTAAAGTAAATTCTTTAAATTTGAGAAATTTAACAGGTCTTGCCTCTGATTCGAGATATCCTCAATTTGAGCATGAGAAAAAAATAATAACCGCTGCAGATGCTAAAAAAGCGTATAATTCAGCTGTTGAAATCAATGATTTTGTATTAAATAGAATTAAAGAAATAGATAAAGAACCAGATAAAACTGGTCCTGAACCGGATATCGATTTTTAAATTATGTAACATAGAGATTCTGATTTATGGTCAGATGGTCTATTACTATAGACACAAAAACGCCTACAATAAAAATACCAATCTTTAAAAACCTTATATTTAAAGGCTTATAAGGTATAGAGAATATAGTTCGTAATCAGCGGGTCGTAGGTTCGATTCCTATCGCCGGCTCCATTAAAAACAAAAGGTTTGAAAACCCGGCGTTTTCTTCATTTTCACCCTTCCTCACAATTAATATTGTAAGTTTGCGCATTATTTCCGCTAATCCGTCTGATTTAAGAGAAATCGCTTTGTCCTGACAAAAGCTATCCCTGAACCACAAGCAAAATCAGTGAGGCATGTTGCAATATTCTAACAATATTAGTACAATCTTGTATTCTTAATTACCACTTTAATGAAAGGATTTTATTAGAAACTTTAATTATAATAAAATCCGGTACAAAAATTTTATTCTTATTAAGGATATGGAGAGTTTATGAGCGATTGCGAAAATGTTTTAAACACAAAATTGCAAACGGGTCGAAGCCGTTTAGACAGAGAAAACAAATCGCAACTTAAAGAAAAAAGAATCAAAAGACTTAACGAAGCTATCTTTTTTAAAAGCGGAACACGGGAAAACCCTAAAAAACATGTTATCACTGTTTTACCAAATAATATCGAAGTATATTTCCTTAAACCTGGAAAAGAGGTCTTTCGTCCTGAAAATCGTAATCTTTATGACATGACCCCTATGGTTAGCGGCGTCGGCTTATTAAGTTTTAACGAAATATTTGATATTATTTTAAAGGTATCTTTGACGAATAAAGGTCAATTCAAGAAATTACTCACGTTAATATATAGATTGGCGTATATGCTTGATTTTGAGGAAATGAAAGGCGGAAAATTAAGATATGCGCCTAACCGTCAAATTTTAAATTGTATTGAAGATATAGAAAAGGATTGCAAGAATTGCTTCGGTTCTTATGGCTTATTAGGTTTTTTAAATTTTTTAGATATTTTAGGTTGGAATGAAGACGATAAATATCATATGATTTCAAACAAGCCGGATTTTAATAATAATGCGCGCTTTAATATCGGCAGAATAAATACTTTATTAAGTTGCATAGCAATTCCATGTTTAGCTTTCGATTTTGTCGAACATGTCTTAGCTAAAAAAGATAATCCTAAAAATATAAACCATAATAATATTCTCGATATAATACAAAGGCTTATAAATTCAAAAGGAATTTGCGTTCCAAAACGAAGCGAAATATTGGAATGGTTAAAACCATATTTATATATTTAACGATATACTGAATATTATTTTAACAAATCGGGTTGACGCAAAATAGTAGATGTTCCTCTTTGAATTTCGCGGTTATTTATATTCAGCCGATATTTTTCGTCAATTTTACCGTTATTTAACCGGTCAAGAATCATATTGTAATATTTCTCGTCAATTTCGGAAGAAATAAATTTCCTATTAAGGGTTTTGCAAATTTCTATTTCCGAACCGCTGCCGCCAAACAGTATTAAAACAATATCTTCAGGCATAGTGCAGGACTTTAGCAGCATTTCTGAAAGCTTTTGCGGTATCTGGCAGGCGTGAAACGTTTTTTCTTTGCTGACGTTTTTAACTAAATCATAATAAAACCAATCGTAAGGCATCCTTCCTTTTGAACCGTTTGCCATATTTTGAATTATTCTTTTATCCGTAGGATTTTTATAAGGAAGGGCTACATTATCTTTATAAAATTTGTTATTTTTAGTTTTTATGCAATGCAGAATGCTTCTGTGAGCTGTGGTAAATCGTTTCGGGGTATGCCCCACATTCGTGTTGTACACCCAAACATAATCATAAACTTCATGGCATGCCTTATCCAAGAATTTTACCCTTACATGCGCATTTTGTTTGGGATAATTGATTAAAAACATGTTTCCCGTATCTTTTAAAACTCTTAACGATTCGGCGGCTAATTTAATATACCATTCAATATATTCGTCAAAATTTTTGGTATAGGTTTTATTACCGTATTTTATCCCTACATTATAATCAGGGTCTCCGTAAATCATATCGACGCTGTTAGACGGAAGTTTTTTCAGAAGCCCCATTATATCTTCCAGGTAAACTTGGTTAAGATAATATTCAATATTTTTTTTAACCTTATTTTCCATCTGTAAATATTTTTTGTTTAATTTAAAATTAATTCGATTATTATTTATTAATTTATAATTCATCTTTATTTAGACATAAAAATATTATATCAAATAAAATAATGCGGTAGTATGAATTTTATGTTTATTTTTTGTTACAAATCCATTACGGTTTTATTAAGATTATGCAAACATAGGCTTTAAAAACCGCACTATTTCTAATTTTCCCAATATTAATTTTTCTTAGGTCATATTTTGTGTTAAAATTCTAAAAAGATAATACAGCAACATTTATAATATACCACTTTAATGATAAATATGTCAAATTAATTATTACTTTAATGAAATGATTTTATTTTTATTTTATATTAAAGTGAAAATATGGTTAAAGAGAAAAAAAGCAAAGACGATAACTTATTTAAATTTATCGGAAAAAGAATTAGGGAGAAAAGAAAAGAACTTAAAATATCTCAAGGAACTGTAGCCGATTTATTAGATATTAGCGACACTCAAATATTTAAGTTTGAAACGGGCGAGTCTAAAATAGCACTGGATTATCTTTTTAAGCTTGCTGATTTTTTTCATGTAGATATTAATTATTTCTTTCCAGAAAATGAAAAAATTACTCATTTTTCTTCTGACCCGGAACTCGAAAAAGTAATAATGACGGTTAAAGAAATATACAAATTTAAAGACGATGATATTATACTCGGCGTTAATAATTGTGTAAATTCTATGCAAGCTATATTAAAAAAACGGCAGAGACAAAAAAGAGATATAAAACCTGATAAAAAAATCAAAGTAGAAGATAACGATAAATAATGATTTTAATAAATAATATAAAAAAGGATGTCGTTTAATATTAATGTCTAATGCATATTAGCGTTATCCAGTACTATTAAGGTAGATTATAAAAATTTGTATATATTGTAATCATAATGACAAGAAATAGAAAAATAGGCTCAATAAAAAACGAACTAATTCATAAGTCGAAAGAATCAATGTTATCTGCTATTCAAATTTTTAATAATCCAAATATTCAATTTAAATCAGAGTCCTTTATTGTTCTTGCAATTATAGCATGGACGTATCTTTTGCATGCATATTATCGCAGTAATGGAATTGAGTATAGGTATTTTGAACAAAGTAATAAAAGAAAACGTTTTAATTTTACAAAATATGGTGCCTACAAATATTGGGAATTAGAAAAATGTTTAAATTCTCCAGAGTCGCCAATAAAAGATAAAGCTATAATAAGTAATTTAAAATTTTTAATAGGCTTAAGACACGAGATAGAACATCAAATGACAACAAAAATTGATAATTTCTTAAGTGCACGGTTTCAAGCATGTTGTTTAAATTATAATCATTATTTAAAAGAATTATTTCCTAAGCAAGAGAGGATAGAAAGATATGTATCTATAAGTCTTCAATTTTCGTCTTTGAGTGAGAAACAATTCGATCAATTAAAAGATAATGAAAAATTACCTCAAAATATTTCAACATACATTCAAGAATTTGATCAAGAATTACCCGATTCTGTTTTTGAGGATAATAAATTTTCATATAGAGTTTTTTTTGTTCCTAAAACTGTTAATAGAAAGGGTCAAGCCGATAGAGTAATTGAGTATATTCCAGCTAATTCAGAAATGGCAAAAGGTATAAACAAGGAATATGTGATTATAAAAGAAAGAGAGAGAAGTAAATATTCGCCGAGTAATGTATGCAAAAAAATGCAAGATGAAGGTTATAAAAAATTCAAGATTTATCAACATACTCAATTATGGAAAGCTGAAAACGCCAGAGATCAATCAAAAGGGTTTGGGGTTTTAGTGGTGGGAACTTGGTATTGGTATGATTCATGGATAAAATTTGTAAGAAAACATTGCGAAGAAAATAAAAATAATTATATATAAATTAGACCTAAATATCAGAATTCGTAAAAAGCTATAAAAATTTAAATGGGGAGACAAAAAATGATTATAGATATTGAATTCGAAAACATTTTCAAGGAGTCGCTTGTAAATGGAATAAATCTCTTTGCCGGTTCTGGTTTCTCAGTCCTCGCAAATGATTTAGATGGCAGCCCCTTGCCAATTTCAAAACAATTAAAAGATGAATTAATTACTGAATTTTCTTGTCCTGAACTAAAAAGTTTACCGCTTGATAAATTATCATCAATATTAGAAGCAAATAAACGTGATGATTTTAATAAATATATTAAACGTAGATTTTCCGTTGCTAGTTTTAATCCTCTCTATAATACACTTAATGAATGTCGATATAATTATATATTAACGACAAATGTAGATAATTTGCTCCCAAAAATATTTGCCGATAATAATAATTTTTATCTTAATTACGTTACAAAAACTGGACCAGTTTATATGGGAAAATCAGGGGTCAATTATGTTCCTCTTCATGGAAGTATTGAAGACGAAAGTCTTGTTTTTAGCCCAACCGCAATAGCTTCGGCATTTTCTTCAGATTACGATAAATGGTATTATTTTACACATGCCTTACAAGAATTTCCTACAATTTTTTGGGGTTATGCTATGGAGGATAGTGGTGTACTTCAATCACTGTATCCCCCAACAATAAAGGGACGCGAAAAAAAAGTTGCATGGATAATGCTTAAAGATGATAATCATGCTGACATAGAATATTTTAGGTCTTTAGGTCTTAGTATAATTCATGCCGACACAGAAAGTATGCTTAACTATATTCTAAAGCTCAATATTTTCCCTAGAAAGACGCAAATATCATTTTCAACAAATAAAATATTTCCAGAATATAGTATTCCAGATCCTGCCAATGTGCCATCCCGTCCAATAACCCAATTTTATATTGGGGAACCACCAATCTGGTCTGATATATTTTCCGGAAGTATATATAAGACAAAATATTATTACCAAATTGAAAATGAAATTTTTGGTGGACACAATATTATTGTGACTGGTCTTGCAGCAAGTGGTAAAACTACGATAATGATGCAGCTTGCAGCGGGTATAAAATATGGTGGACATAAGCTTATATGTCAAAATATAACAAAAGAAAAGTCTGATTTTATTATAAAACAACTTAAAGAAGATAAAGCACTAATCTTTATTGACGATTTCGCTAACGATGTTGACGCATTTAAAAATTTATTGAATCGAAAAAATATACAAATAGTTGGGTTAGAAAGAGATTATAATTATGAAATAATTTCGCATAAAATCAGTGAGCAAAATTTTAAACGCATTGATATTACCGCATTAGATGACAAAGATATTCAAGGAGTATTTGATAAAATTCCAGATAATATTAGAAAAATAATGTTATCTAGATTTGAAAACGATGATATACCTCCTTCGATATTTGAGTTAATCCAATTAAATACCAATTATCCAAAATTAGAAGATAGGTTTAAAGAAGTTATACACCAATTAGATTCTTCAAGGCCAATCTTGGTAAATATTTTAGTTATGTTATCGTATGTACATTCATGTAGAACCCATGTTTCTTTTGATATGTTATTGGCATTCTTAAGAAAAGAAACTGCCAATTACAACGAAATACATAGGTTAATTGAGGAACTTGGTGAAATGGTAAAATATGCCAGTACTGCAATAGTAATAGATGATAATCAAGACTATTTTATTCCGCGTTCTACACTAATAGCAGAAGCTATTATGAAACAGGTGCCGAGCCATATATTAAAAAGAGTAATAAATATTTTCCATAAAGAAGTTTCACCAATTAGGATATTTAATTATAATACATTTAAAAGGAGAGCGTATGATTCTGATTTAATAGCCCGTGCATTTCCGATTAATGAATGGAGTGAAGGATATAAATTTTATGAAAATGTTTTTGATGCAGATAATTCTGAATATTTAAAGCAACAAGGGGCGCTATATCTTGCTAGAATGCAACATTATAGAGAAGCTTTTATATGGATTGATCAAGCTTTAGTTCAGACAGAATACAAAAGGTTTTCGATAAAAAATTCATATGCTATAATTCTATTCAAGGCTAATATTGATAAAGAGACTTCAGATACTACAGTCAAGGCCACTCTTGATGAAAGTATGAAAATATTAAGCGAGTGTCATAAGGCTGATAAAAGAAAACTTTATCATGCTCTTGTTTTTGCCGATCAAGCTATTAAGTATTATAATAAATTTAACGATGCAGAATCGCAAAATTACTTGCAGACATCGCAGCAGTGGTTATCGGAGGAATTAACAAAAGGTTTCAGAATTAGGGATATTCAACGACTCTTAAGAGATGTGGTAAGGATATTGCAATCAATAAAATAGGTTTTAATATTATGGGAACGAGAAATAATCTAAATTAATTATAAATAAATTAGCATTTAAATATAAAATATTTCTATTCTATTTTGGTAGTAAATTGGTAGTAAAATTTTCTAAAAATTACCAAAAACACCTATAAAATACCATAAATCAAAATCGCTTCAAATCAATATAATAAGCGTAGATGCACGTTTTTAAGTTAATGTTATACCCGCATTCGTAATCAGCGGGTCGTAGGTTCGATTCCTATCGCCGGCTCCATTAAAAACAAAGGGTTTGAAAACCCGGCGTTTTCTTCATTTTCACCCTTCCTCACAATTAATATTGTAAGTTTGCGCATTATTTCCGCTAATCCGTCTGATTTAGGAGAAATCGCTTTGTCCTGACAAAAGCTATCCCTGAACCCCAAGCAAAATCGGGAATTGTTAAGGCGTAAATTTTATTTACAGTATTGCTAAAATGGGATTAATGCGGATAAAAGAGATCGTAGATTAATAGATTTTGAAGCTAAAATTAATTTTAATACAAGAAAACGGCGATTAGATATTGGGAAATTTTAAATGAAGTTTTTAGAAAAATTGTTATATAATAAGTCAATGGCTATGAATAATTCAAAAAAAATAACAATAAACGATAGCGGAATTGAAAACTATTTAATCACCCACAATTTAAATATTTCATTTGACGATTTAAAAGCGTCAAATTTTCTATATAAGAACGGATTTTATCCCCAAGCTATATTTTATTTACAACAATCTATAGAAAAACTTATCAAATCAAACGGTTATTATCTGAATATAATTAAAGATAGAAAAATAGGCGAGAAAAATGTTAGGCATGATGTTTGGAAAGTTTATTGCAAGATTCTTGAAAACATAAGTAATTCTAAATTTGAAAAAATATTTAATAAAGAAAAACAAAAAGAAATAATAAATAATAGTCCTGTTTTAAAGTTTTTATTTGATAAATATAGAAAAGATTTTAAACTTAGAAGAAAAAATTTTCATTACTTAAATGATTTTTTAAGCGATGAAAAGAACATAAGAAAAATAAAACAAATTCAGTTTCCAGATGAAATAATTATAGAAACATTAAAGCAACACTCTTTTCTAAGAGAAGATTTGTTGGTATTTATTGATAATATCAATTGGCAAGATGAAGGTAATTTTTTAACAAAGGTTGGCACTATATTTGGAATTTTCGGCGTTACTGTAGGTATTATATATCAACAATTTTTATATCCCATTTTTTCTATAGATATATCTATAATTTTATCTAAACATGCAGAAATAAGCAGGTATGGCATTGAATCGCATCCAGGAAAATTACCTAATGAAATATATACAGAAGAATATATATTAATAAAAGAATTTGGAAAAATATATGCAATAATTAGTAATATGCAAAAAGTTTATTCAAAGCTATTTTTGAAAAATAACGATTAATTAATACAGGAAAAGTATTATCTCTATGAACTTATTTTATTGCCACCATGAAATTTGCCAAAATGACGAGCATTGTGAATAGCAATAAGGAAAGCCCCTAATCCCACAGAAAAGATATCGAAGGTTGAATGAAAGCGGAATGTTCCAACATAGAAAATAAGAATATATGCAACTATAACGTTAAAAAAGCCCCAAACAACATTAACGGTAGATGATGAAAGCCCCTCTCCAATAGGTTTTGCAAATGGGCTCTGAAAAGCATGTCCCATCATTCCGCTAACAATATGCGGAATTGCATTGGCGAGGAAAACGCCTCCAAAAAAATAAGATATATAAGTAGTCCAGTTCATATTTGATCCAGTCCTAAATTAGCATGCTTGTTGAAAGATAAAGGTTTAGCAATACCTGTTTAAAATTTTACTTTTATTATAATATCTCCAAAATTATTTTACAATAAATTTGAGGTGCATCCATTTTGCCATAATGAATTTATACAATTAATTGCACACTAACAATTCAGTAGAATTTATGATAGAATAATTTAATATGTTAATAGGATTATTTTATAATTAACTAAAAAATATTAAAATTATGTTTCCATATTTCAAAAAAGAAGGATTTAAGCTATATAGTATAATCTGCAATCGCAAAAAAGGAACGGATACAACTCCTTCTGCTCGTCGGAAATTTGGTCAATAAATGGAAAATAAATTATAAAAAATATCGTTCAATTTTCTGCATAAGCCTGATATGATTAGACTAACCCTTAAAATTAAGTAAACTGATGCAGAATTTTGAATGCTACTTGTAGCAAATACTTGATAAAAAATTCTTATATTTTATATTATATGATATAATTGAGTATATAAAAATGCTTAGAAAAGAATGTTAATATGTCAAGTATCAATACAATATTGAAATGAATGATATCAAATAGTTTATAAAATATAAATTACTCTAAATTTTCGGTAATCCAGATTCTGGATTAGAATTGAAAAAAGAATTTAAGGCAGGATTGGAAGAAAGATTTAAAAAAACGTCCAAGTAATATCCAACGAGAAGTTAATAAAAAAAAATGCCCAATTAAAGAACGGAGGAAATTTGCCCGGCGTAAATAAATTACATGAAAATTATTTTATCAAAGAATAATCATTATATAAGATTGACCGATGAAAGATTTAACCATATTATAAAAAATCATCCAGAACTAAGCGGGAAAGAAAATAATATTATAGAAACAATCGAAAATCCGGATATTATATTTGAAGGCAACTTTAACGAGCTTCTTGCCGTAAAGTTTTACGATAAAACGCCCGTGTCCGAGAACAAATATTTAGTTGTAATATATAAAGAAACCGAAAATGACGACGGTTTTATATTAACCGCTTACTATGCCAGAAGATTAAACGACGGGAGGAAAATTATATGGAAACATTAAAATTAACGGAAAAAAAAGATAACCTGCAATGGGACTATGACGCTGATGCGGATGTGCTATATATATCGGTTGGACCGCCCGCTAAAGGGGAAGGGATAGATTTAGGAAACGATACCGTAGTAAGAATAAATCCTGAAACTAAAGAAATTATCGGTTTTACAATTATAAATCCCTTGAAAAAAACATTAAACGAATTGAATGTATCTGGAATTGCCGATAAAAACTATCGGCGCACGTATTGACCTATCTTTACGAAACGAAAATTTTCACTATAAACCGGCCAGCTCTTCTTTTCAGAAATTTTTCAGGTAAGAAACAGGAAAGACAACAGATAAAAAATAGTCAAAAATTATATAAAAAACGATAAATCAAAATACCTGTCTAATATAATAAACAAGCGTGAATGCTGGTTTTTAGGTTATTTTTATAATTCTTTCGTAATCAGCGGGTCGTAGGTTCGATTCCTATCGCCGGCTCCATTAAAAACAAGTATAAAAGAGTTCCCCAAGAAAGTGCGGGTCATACGCCAAATCTCAAAAATATATTTAATTTTTCAATCTCCGCCTTCGTATCCGCCTTCGCCTCTATGCTCTCCGTTATCGCCGCCGTGCCATCCGTTGTCGCCGTGCCATCCGGCAGGATGCCCGTCATAATAAGGGCCGCAATTCCAGCCGGCGCAGCATCCGGTTGCGAAAGATACCGTAAACATTATCATTGCTAAGAGGATGGCGATTGTTATTATCGATGCCGGTTTGTTTTTTAGATTTTCAGACATGATTTTGGTCGTCTTCAATTTTATGCCCCCTTTGTTGCCGTTATATTTATTTATATATATTTATACCACATAAATATAAAAATAAAATATTAATTTTTTGAATTAAAAATAATTATTTATAATCAAGGTTTTGATTCCGGGGTGAGGGAGGAGGGCGGCAGAGCGAACATGAACCGGCAGGATTGTCTTGTTGCGGGATAATCCAAAATAATATACAATATTAAAATATTTTTATACAGCGGAAAAACATAATAAAACTATTGCCTCATAATAACTTTAAACAGTTTTGAAGAAGGGGGCGGCAATATGTCCGATAAAATAAATAATATTTTTTCTTCCATTGCGGATGTTTACGATTTCTGGGGACATCTGTTCAGTTTCGGGGTTGACGGCATATGGCGCAAAATGGCAGCTGAAGAAGCCATATCCGATATTGACGGCTATAAAATACTGGATGTCGCTACCGGGACCGGCTCAATTGCTATAGATATCGCCCGGAAAGCAGAAAGGGCAAAAAAACGGGTTGAAATCGTGGGAGTAGATTTTAATCCCGATATGATAAAAATAGCCGAAGATAAAATCAAAAAGAAAAAAA
>JAKAKK010000042.1 GCA_021813525.1 bacterium | reverse complement strand
ACCGGCTCAATTGCTATAGATATCGCCCGGAAAGCAGAAAGGGCAAAAAAACGGGTTGAAATCGTGGGAGTAGATTTTAATCCCGATATGATAAAAATAGCCGAAGATAAAATCAAAAAGAAAAAAATAAAAAATATATGTTTTAAGATTGAAGACGCGATGGACCTCGGCGAACCCGGATGCGCTTACGACGTAGTCACCGCAGGATTTTTACTGAGGAATGTTGATGATACGGAAGTTTTTGCGGAAGAACTCCGTAGGATTCTAAAAAAGAACGGCAAATTCATATTGCTGGAAATGGGCAGACCGCAGAATAAGCTTTTGAATATATTTTTCAAGTCGTATTTTTTTATTATAAGGCTCGTAGGTTCGTTAATAGACGAAAAGGCGTATGACTGGCTGACATACAGCATATTGGCGTTTGACAGAAAAAAAATGATGGATATATTAAAAGAGAAAGGTTTTAAAGACCTGAAAATTAAAAATCTTCCTTTTCATATAGGCTTTTTAATTACCGGAATAAAAGGCCGAGAATAAATTTAATTTTTAATAATAAATATTAATAAAATAAAGATAAAAGATATTGACTTATGACTTTTAAGTCATTATAATAAAAATATAGCAATACTGCAATGCGGGGTATTTTAAAATATATATGAAAAAAATTTTACTTTTCATCCTGTTTTTCTTATTTTCGTTCTATTCGATAAATTTTTATCCGCATAAGGCTTATTCTTTTTACGTAAAACCGGTCAGGGTAATTACGCTGAAAGAGGCATATATTCTTGCGGCAAGGCGCAACGACACTATAAAAGCCGCAAAAGAAAGCTATTACCAATCGACTCTTTTGAAGTGGTCCGCGATAGGCATGGTTTTACCCGATATATCGCTTAAATATACCGACCAGAGGATGCATGTCAATTCCGCGCCGTCCCCCTTATCTTCTTCGGATATAATGAACAGCCTTTTTTCGTTCTTTTTTCCTAATTATGAATACAGTTTTACGTTAAACGAACCTATTCTTAATATAGGCGCGATTCCGGCTTATATGTCTGCGCGGAATACCGAAAAATCTACTAAAATGGCTTTGAATAGCGTTTCCGCAGACACCCTGTATAACGTTGCGGTTGGTTATTATACCGTTTTGAACGATTTAAGCCTGATAAAAGCGGATACAAAGACTCTTAAGGAAGCAAAGTCCCATCTCGAACTTACAGAAGCTAAATTAAAAGCGGGTCTTGCCATAATCACCGACCTTCTTCAGGCTAAATCCCAGTTTTATGCCGCCAAGCAGGAACTTATCAGTTCCAAAAATTTATTGAAGGCCGCAAAAGCCAATCTTGCGGCTCTTCTCGGAATAAGCAGGCGCTTCACGGTAGTTAAGCCGCCTAAGCCGGTTTTAAAAAAAGCGTTATTAAAAAAGTACGTAATTCTTGCCTATAGAAACAACCCAAATATAAAGTCGCTAAAGTTTGCGCAAAAATCGGCCGACGACCAAACCGGATATTACGAATCCCAGTATATACCCAGAATTGATTTTTTGGCTTCATATAACGCGCTTTCCAACATTCATTTTATTCCGCAGGGTTCGACAAATTACTGGACCGCCGGCGCCGTCCTGACGATGCCTTTGTTTCAGGGTGCGTCGAGAATTATATCAATCGAAAAAGCTCGTTCCGAAGCGAACAGGTCTATGTATAATACTGCTCAGGCTAAGCGCGATTTGAAGGCGCGGGTTATATCGGAATTCTATAATGTCCGCAGTTTAAAATATGAAGTGAATACGCTTGAACACGAAGAAAGATTTGCTTCTAAAAACTATATGCTTGTCGAAGAAGAATTTAAAGCGGGGGTGGCGACGAGCGTGGATGTGGTAACCGCGCTGGCGGAATTAATCAGGGCAAGGCATAATCTTCTTTCCGCAAAGCTTAGCTATTACGAATCCGTACTGGATTTAAAAAGGCTCATAGGCTCTTTCAAAAGGAAACTAATAAGTTTAACAGTGGATAAATTTAATTAAAATTATTTAATATTTGTTTTTATAATAATTAACGGGTGATGTTTAATGAACGGGGAAAACGAAAAAACCGAGACTAAAATAGGCGGAAACGGCGGCTTGAACGGGAACAAATTTACCAGGAAAAATATTATTACCGCTTCTATCATACTCCTGCTGGCAATAATAGGAGGCATATTTGTTTTAAGGTGGTATCTTTTCGGCCTTACGCACGTTTATACTGAAGATGCGGAGGTTGACGGGCATATAGTTTCCGTCAGCACCATGGTTCCGGGCAATATTAAGGCTATTTACGTCCGTAAAAACGAATCGGTAAAGAAAGGCGAATTAATTGCAAAAATAGACGACTCTACATATTATCCCGCTATGCTTCAGGCAAAAGCGAATTATAAGCTTGCGAAAGCAAAATTATTCAGCGCGGGCGGGAATATAGGCGAATATATAGGGTCAAATTATAATTCTTATTATATCGCAAAACTTTCTTACAGGACTGCCCTTGCAAATTTGCGCAAAGCAAAACTTACGTATGACTTGGACAAAAGGGATTACGACAGGGACTTGTCGCTGTTAAAAAAAGAATTTATTACAAAACAGCAGTTTGATGCGGTTAAAACGGCTTATTTAGTTTCTAGGCAGGCTTATCTAATGGCTATATCGGCTCTCGGAACAGCCAGAAGAAACTATTTTCAATCTAATTATTTAAAAAATAATGTCGCCGCCAATAATATGACCACGCTAAAGCCGCTAGAAGCAAATGTTCAGATAGCTAAAGCCGCTTATAAAGTCGCTCTTGCAAACTATAAAAATACGTTTATATATTCGCCTATAAAAGGCGTAGTATCGGAAAAAATGTCTTATATCGGAGAATATGTCATGCCGGGAACCCCTATAGTCATGGAAAATAATTTAAGCAGGGTTTGGGTAACGGCAAATGTTAAGGAAACGGTTATCGGCAATATAAAAAAGGGAGACCCGGTTAAAATCGGCGTAGATTCTTTTCCCGGAGAAGTATTTAACGGAAAGGTAGAATTCGTGGGTTCCGTCAGTACTTCAAAATTTGCTTTAATCCCGACAAACAATCCTTCGGGAACGTTTACAAAAGTAACGCACAGGCTCCCCGTAAGGATAAAGATATTAAACGACGGCAAGCATATTTTAAAGCCCGGAATGATGGTAGAAGTAACTATAAATACCGGAGCAAAATAGGAAATAAAAATAGACGGAATTCAAAACAAATATCGTTAAATAATACTGAGAACACAGAGGTTTAAAAATGAATTTCAAAAATAGCTATTATAAAAAAATGGTTTTATCCGCTTTGATTTTTATATCCGCAGGAGCGGCTTTCTTATTTTACGCATCTTATGCGATGCCCGTTAAAAGCGCTTACGGATATGGAAACAGCCGCGGGCAGTATCTTTTCAATTACTATAACTGCTTAGACTGCCATATAGTTAAGGGGTTGGGCGGGACTCTCGGCCCTTCTTTGTCTAATTACGGCAATAAAAACAAAAGCTTCGGATGGACGGTTAAGCAGATTGAAAATCCGCAGGCCCATTACAAGACGGGTTCGGAAGTAAAAATTAACGGAAAGACCTATTACGCGATTATGCCGTCTTACGATTATATACCTTACGGCGATATCGAAAAACTTGCGTCTTATTTAGAATCGTTAAAAAAATAAATTAAAAATTTTAAAGATTGTCTTCGCCGCCGCCGTTTGTTTTATTACCGGCAAAATTATTATCGTTATCGTTAAAAACGTTATCTTTCCGCACCTTTAATTCATTTCTAAATGCAATATTAGTCCACGGATAGGTTAAATCTATATCGTATTCCGCAAACTTCTTGGCTATTTCGAAGTTTATGTCGCTTATTATAAAATGCCTCCTTATGGGCGACGAAATCCATACAATCAGTTCCAGATTAAATGACGACGCCCCGATGTTAACGAACCATACGGACGGTTCCGGTTTTTTCAAAACCTCCGGATTTTCTTCCGCTATCTCTAAAAGAACCTTTTTTGCAAGGTCTAATTTAGAAGCGGTTTCCTCTATTCCCAACGGTATATGCAGTCTTATCTTCGGGTCCCTGTGCGACCAGTTTATTACGTTGGACGTTATGAAATTAGAGTTGGGAACTATTATCGATATGTTATCCCTCGTCGTGATAGTTGTGCTTCTTGCCCTTATGTCGCTTACGATGCCGTCGTAACCTGCTACATCAACATATTCGCCTTCTTTTATGGGTTTTTCGAACAATATAATGATGCCGGATATAAAATTGCTTATAATATTCTGCATGCCGAACCCGATGCCGAGGCCTATAACGCCGGCTAAAAACGCAAGAGAACTAAGGTTGACCCCCAAAACCTGAAAAGCTATAAAAAAACCTATTATTAAAATAATATATTTGATAAATCTCGTTACGGTTTTTATAAATGACTTGTTTACGGTTTTATTTTTTCTGAATTCCCTTCTGATTAAATGAGAGAATATATATGCTACAATATATGAGCCTATAATAATCGCGATGGACGTAAGTATGGATAACAGCCTTATTTTATTTCCGTCTATCGTATAAATTTTATCTCTTAAAAATTCAAACATAATTAATCCGTTAATGAAAAAATGCCGTTTTGTTTTTTTATTATATTTTTAATTCCAATATATTATAATATATATATTAAAAATTAAAAATGATAAAAAGAAGACATACACGGACAATCAAAATCGGCGGTGTTTTAATCGGCTCCGATGCTCCCGTCAGCGTCCAGTCGATGACAAACACCGTTACCGAAGATGCCGTTTCTACCGTCAGGCAGATAAAAGAATTAGAAAGCTGTAACTGCGAAATAGTCAGAGTTGCGGTGAATACGCCAGAAGCCGCAAACTCTTTGAAAGATATCGTAAGGAGCGTTAACGTTCCTATAATCGCCGATATCCATTTCGACCACAGGCTCGCTTTGGCATCTTTGGAAGCGGGCGTTAAAGGACTCAGGATTAATCCGGGCAACATAGGCGACAAGAAAAAAGTAAAAGAAGTCGCAAATGCCTGCAAAGACAGCGGAGTGCCTATCAGGATAGGGGTAAATTCAGGTTCTTTAGAAAAAGGAATTTTAGCGAAAAACGGCGGAGATTTTGCCGCGGCGATGGTCGAAAGCGGACTGAAGCACATAAAGCTGTTAGAAGACGAATCGTTTTACGATATAAAAATATCTTTAAAGTCCACCGATGTTTTGACTACGGTAAGAGGGTACGAACTTCTGGCCGAAAAAGTAGATTATCCCTTTCATATCGGCATAACCGAGGCCGGAACGGTATTTTCCGGGGCAATAAAGTCCGGAGTCGGACTCGGTATATTGCTATATGAGGGAATAGGAGATACGTTAAGGGTTTCTTTGAGCGACGACCCCGTTACGGAAGTTATCGCCGGTTATAATATTCTGAGAGATTTAGGTTTAAGGCGCGGCGGAGTTCAGCTTATCTCTTGTCCCACCTGCGGCAGAGCCGAGATTGACGTCGTAAATATAGCAAAGGAATTCGAAAGGGTTTCCGCCGGAATAAAATCCGATATAAAGGTTGCAATAATGGGATGCGTAGTAAACGGTCCCGGCGAGTCCATGCACGCCGACGTCGGCATTGCCGGAGGCAGGGGAAAGTCGGTTTTATTTTCCAAAGGAAAGACTATAGGAAAATACGACAATAGAGAGATACTCAAGGCGTTAATCGATGAAATAGAAAATATTACAGGTGAAAAAATTAATAATAAAAACAATTAAAAATCAGGAGTCAGCGTGAGATATTCGTCGTTTTTTATTCCGTCTCTGAAAGAAGACCCTAAAGAGGCGGTACTTAAAAGCCATAAACTGCTTTTAAGGGCAGGCTACGTCCGGCAGCTTTCGGGAGGCATCTATACTTATCTCCCTCTCGGCTTAAAAAGTCTTCGTAAGCTTGAAGAAATAATGAGGCAGGAGATGAATTCGGCAGGCGCGGTCGAACTTTCGATGCCGTTTGTCCAGCCTTTAGACTTATGGAAAGAATCCGGCAGGGATGAAGATTACGGAAAGGAGCTTCTGCGTTTTAAGGACAGGCAGGACAGGGATTTTTGCCTTGCGCCTACTTATGAAGAGGTTGTAACCGACCTCGTTAAGAAAAACGTAAAGTCTTATAAAGAACTGCCGCTGACGCTGTATCAGATACACCTCAAGTTCAGGGACGAGATGCGTCCGAGATTCGGGCTGATGAGAGCCAAAGAGTTTATTATGAAAGACGCTTACAGTTTCGACGCGGACGAGGGAGGACTCGACGAAAGCTATAAAAAGATGAAAAGGGCATATGAAAATATATTTAAGAGACTCGGATTCGATTTTAAATTTATTAAAGCCGAAGCGGGCGAAATAGGAGGAAACTATTCCGAAGAACTTATGGTTTTTTCCGAATACGGCGAAGACAGGATAGTTATTTGCGAAAATTGCGGATATGCCGCTTCAATAGATGAAGCCGACTCCGCTTCGGATTATCACGGTCCGCTTGAATCGTGCAGACAGCCGAAGATGACCAAACTCTTTACTCCGGATAAAAAATCCGTAGAAGAAGTCGGGGAATACCTTAAAGTTGATAAGACCTGCTTCGCAAAGACGCTCATATATGAAACCGAATCGGGTTTTATCACCGCCATGGTTAGGGGAGACAGGGAAATAAACGAACGCAAGCTGAAAAAAGCGGCGGGAGTCAAAAATTTATTCCTTGCAAAAGAGGGGGATGTTGAAAGAATAACCGGAGCTCCGTGCGGTTTCGCCGGTCCGTTCGGATTAAACGGCATAAATCTGATTGTTATAGACGAAGAGATTAGCAACTCGGAATACTGGATTACCGGAGCCAACCAAAAAGACGCCCATATGGCAAACGTAAAGCCGGGACGCGATTTTGCTCCGGATATTACCGCCAATATAAGAAGCGCGCAGGCCGGCGATAAGTGCGTAAGATGTTCCGGCGTTTTAACCGTTAAAAATGCAATAGAACTCGGACATATTTTTAAGCTCGGGGAAAAATATTCAAGCATTCTGA
>JAKAKK010000089.1 GCA_021813525.1 bacterium | reverse complement strand
ATTCATGCCGAGCATTTTTTCGGCTATAGACTTAGCTTCGTCAGCCGATTTGGCAATTTTAACCCCTCCGCCTTTCCCCCTGCCGCCGGCATGAACCTGAGCTTTTACGACGGCTACCGAAGAAGATAAAGTTTTATAGGCATTGTAAACCTCTTCAGGTTTATGGCATAAGACGGACCGCAGGGTTTTTATCCCGTGTTTGTTTAAAATTTCTTTAGCCTGGTATTCATGAATATCCATAATAGTTCCCTATTAATTAAACCGCAATATTATTATATTTGTTTTCGTATTTTTTCCTTCCTTCTTCGTAAAGGTCGCCGCCGTAAACGTCGTTAACGACTATAGCCGGAAAGTTTTCTACGGTAAGGCGCCTGACGGCTTCGGAAAGAAGGTCGTCGTATGCTATTACTTTGCTTGATTTAATCGTTTTCGATATCAACGCTCCGGCCCCGCCTATTGCTCCAAAATATACGGCTTTATATTTTTTGATAGCTTCTTTTACTTCTGCCGACCTTTTGCCTTTTCCAATCATGCCTTTTAAGCCGTTTTTTATAAGAATAGGCGCGTATTTATCCATTCTATAGCTTGTGGTCGGACCTGCCGAGCCGATGATTTCTCCCGGTTTTTCCGGAGTCGGTCCGACGTAATAGATAATCTGCCCTTGAAGATCGAAAGGCAGAGGTTTATTATCTTCTATCAGTTTAACCAACCTGAAATGCGCCTGGTCCCTCGCTGTATAAATTGTTCCGCTTATTAAAACTTCGTCCCCGGTTTTCAGGCTTAATATCGTTTCGTCGGAAAGAGGAGTAGTTATTTTTATTGCACCCATATTATATTTCTATCACGTTATGTCATTGCTTCGCTAACGCTCGCAATGACTGCTTTAAACTAAATAATAATTTCGGAATGCCTGTGCGAATGGCATTCTATATTAACCGCTACCGGAAAACTCGCGATATGGCAAGGTTCTTTAATTATGTGAATGCCGAGAGCGGTGCATATCCCGCCGAAACCCATAGGGCCGGTGCCGATATTGTTTACTTTTTCAAAGATAATGCTTTCCATTTCGGCTAATTCTGGGTCGTCGTTCTTTGCGCCCAATTTTCTAAAAAGAGCTTTTTTTGCAATAACGGCAGACCTTTCAAAATTGCCTCCTATGCCGACGCCGATTATATTAGGGGGGCATGGGTTCGGTCCTGCTTCCCGCATTGTTTCTACTACAAAATCTATGACCCCGTCTTTTCCGTCGGAAGGACGCATCATTTTTAATCTGCTCATATTTTCGCTTCCGCCGCCTTTTGCCGCATACATTATTTTGATTTTATCTCCGTCGTTAATATCGTAATGTATTATAGCGGGGGTATTGTCGCCTATATTTTTTCTTGAAAGCGGATCGCAGGTCGATTTTCTTAAAAAACCTTCCGCATAACCTGCCCTTGTGCCGTCGTTTATTGCATCGGTTAAATTTTTGCCGCCGACCGCGACGTCTTTTCCGACCTCGACGAAAAATACCGCAAGTCCGGTATCCTGGCATAGAGGCTTTAACTCGGTTTTTGCAATGCTAGCATTTAACAGTATTTGATTTAAAACCGTTTTTCCGGATTCGGAAATTTCTTTTTCGGAAGCCTGTTTTAGACTTTTATAAGTGTCTTCAGGCAAGTTAACGCTCGAATTAATTATTAAATTTTTAACGGCGTTTGAAATTTCTTCGGATGCTATAACCCTCATCTGCAATGTTTTCTATGTTAAGTTTTTACGTTATAGATATTTTACACATTTATAAAATAAATTCAAGCAAAAAATAAACCGCGATTATAAATTTTTATGGATGCAAAAGCCTTCGGCCGCACTGCAAACGGCTAATTCCGGTTGGATTACCACATGGTTTATATTAAATTTTTCCGCGAGGGTATCCTGGATATTATTTATAATGCAACATATATCGGACGATTTGACGGCGGTTTCTTCAACGAGAATATGGGCGCTTAACAGCTTAAAAGATTTCGACATGCTCCATATATGAAGGTCGTGTACGTTTTTTACGCCGGGCGTTTTGAGTATTTCATCTTTTACTTCGGTAAAATCGATTTCTTTCGGAACGCCTTCCAGCAGTATGTTTATAGTTTCGTTTATTACGGAGAATGCCCCTACGGCGATAAGAGGCGATATTATTAAACCGATTACGGGGTCTATATAATTAATTCCCGTGAAATATATTATTAACCCTCCCGCTATAATAGAAATAGAAACTAAAGAGTCTCCGAGTATATGAAAAAAAGAGCTTTTAAGGTTTAAATTATGTTCGATGCCTTTGTGTATTTTTATTCCTATTACCACATTTATAAAAAGGCTTATAAGCGGGAAGATAATCATAATGCCGGAATTAATTTTTTCGGGATGCACAAGCCTTAGGTAGCTTTCGTAAATCAATATTAAAGACAATATGAGAAGCAAAAGCGAATTTAAAAGCGCGGCGAGTATTCCAATCCTGTGGTAGCCGTAAGTATTTTTTTCCGAAGGGCTTTTTCTAACCTGAATTTGCGCGAACCAAGCCAAAAGAAGAGAGGACGCATCGACTAAAACATGTCCCGATTCCGAATAAAGAGCCATGCTTTTTGAGATTACGGCCCCGCTAAATTCAATGATAAGTATAATTAAAGTAAGCAGGAAAGCGAATTTTAAGCTTTTTTCGGTTTTAAAAGATTCGCCGTTTAAATTTAACGGGCGGTCATGGGTATGCGAATGATGTTCCATAATAATAAGCACCTTTATTTAAGAAAATTATAGCATATCGCGTTATCGTTTTGAAATCAAATTAATTGCCTAAAAGCTTGAAATTTTATAGAATGTTATGACAATGGAAAAAAAAGAAAAAGAAACGGTAGCCCTTTTAAGTTTGTCCCATTTTTTTTGCCATGTAGCGATACTGACGTATCCGGCAATTTTAATACTTATAAAAGACAAATTTCATGTCGATTACGAAACGCTGGGAACGGTTGCGGGCATTTATCTTTTTTTATTCGGCGCGGGCTCTCTCCCCGTGGGTTTTATCGCCGATAAAATCAAAAAGAAACATATTTTACGGGTTTATCTTGCCGGGATGGCGTTTTTTTCTTTCACTGCGGCGGCATCGGCAAATTTTTACTTTTTTTCCCTGTCCATAATTCTTATGGGGCTTATCGGAAGCATTTATCATCCGGTAGGCTTAAGCATGATGTCGTTTATCGGAAGCGATAAATTAAGAGCCTTTGCGATTCACGGCATAGCCGGCACTCTCGGCGTCGCTTTAAGCGCCGGTTTTGCCGGAATTTTAGGCTATTTTTTAGGATATACTTTCCCCTATTTGATACTCGGTATAATATTTACGTCGCTGTTTATTTTATCGTATATATTTAAATTGCAAATCGATGCAGGAGAAACGGCCTCGGCCGCCGCAAAGAATAAGACGATAGAAAAGCCTGCTCCGGTAAGCGCCGTTAAAGGTTTTGTAAAAGAATTTTTTCACTTAAATCTCGTTTTGATTTTTATTGCCGAATTTTTGAACGGGTTTGTTTTTCAGGGGGTATTTTCCTTTTTGCCGGCTTACGTGGGCACGGAACTGAAAAATTATATATTCTTTCATAATCAGGCCGCCGCGGCAGGCGGGTTTTTTGTCACCTTAGCCCTTATAGTAGGCGTATTTTTTCAGTATAACAGCACAAGGATTACGAAAAATTATAAATCGAACAGGGCTTTTGCTTTTTTGGTGCTTGCCAGCGGAATATTTCTTTTAATATCGGGTTTTACGCATAATATTTTACTTTTTATTTCCGTTCTTGCTTTTTCCGCTTTCAATTTTTCGCTCAATCCGATTTCAAACCTGATGATAAGCCAGAATGCGCACGAAAAATACAGGGCTACCGCTTACGGCGTTTTTTTCTTTTCGGGTTTCGGCATAGGTTCCGTAGCCGCGCCGATAGGCGGCATAATAGCCCAAAAGTTTGCGCTCCACTGGATATTTGCGATGTTCGGCATAGTATTGCTGGCGTCTTTTGCAATATCTTCCGCGATTAAAGAAGGCAAATATAGATGAAATTGACAGCCTATACGGATTTATATATTATATAATATAAATAAGTTAAGCAATAACTAAGGAGGCAGTATGGCGTCAAAGAAAACCGCGGTCGGATTTATAGGCGCAGGCAATATGGCTTACGGACTGATTAAGGGCATGGCCGGCGCAAGCCGAACCGATATTAAAATTTTTATTTACGATACGGACCCGTCGAGAGTCGATTTCGTAAGACATACTTTAGGAGTTAATTCGCTTAACAGCATAGGAGAGGTCGTCGAAAACTGCGAAATAGTATTTATAGCGGTTAAGCCCTATTCCGTGGAAAGCGTTCTTGAAGTTGCCTCCGGAGCATTAAACAATCTTAAAAACTATAAGAACATTCCTTTGTTTATTTCTATTGCGGGCGGCGTTAAAGTCGGTTTTATGGAAGAAGTTTTAAACAAAACGCTCAAAAATAATCTTCCGTTAAAAATATTTAGAGTTATGCCCAACATAAATTCTTTAGCCGGCAAAGGGATGAGCGCAATGTGTTATAACGAGAGTGTTTCCCAAAAAGATATAAAAACGGCTTCGGAAATATTAGAAATGTCCTCGCTCGTTTTAAATATGGACGAAAAATATTTTGATGCCGTAACCGCTTTAAGCGGGAGCGGTCCGGCATATATTTTCTTAATCGCGGAAGGTCTCATTGAAGCGGGAGTAAAGCTGGGTCTTCCGCGGGATATCGCAAAAACGTTAACCGTCCAGACGATACTGGGCTCAGCCGAACTTTTAAACAGCCCAGAATTTTCTAAAACATCCACGAAAGATTTAAAAGATATGGTTACTTCGCCGGGCGGAACTACGGCATACGGACTTGCAAAACTGGAAGAAGGAAGAATTAAGCATATTCTCGATTCGGCGGTAAACGCCGCATATTTAAGGGCAAAAGGATTAGTTTAAAACATTTATGAGATTATATTTTTTTAACAGCGGCAAAAGTTTTTGAACCGGCAATCCTAATACATTTTCGAACGAGCCTTCATATGATTCTACGATGCCGTGCTCATCCTGAATTCCGTAACTTCCTGCTTTATCGAACGGAGGATACTCGGACAGGTAACGTTCTATTTCCTTATCGTTCAGCGGTTTTATTTTAACGCGGGTTTTATCGCAATCGGTTATATAAATATTTTTGGATTTATTGATTAGGCATATTCCCGTATAAACTTCGTGGGTTTTTCCGGAAAGCTCTTTTAGCATTTTAAAAGCGCTTTCCATGTTTTCCGGTTTTCCGTAAACGGCGCCTTCCTTGAATATTAAGGTATCCGAGCCTATTATCCAGTTTTCGGGATATTCGTCCTGCAGGCTTTCAGCCTTCATTAAAGCTAAATTCCTGACAAAATCTTCGAGCGCAAGCGGCATATTTTTGCCGGATTCCTCAAACAGCGGTTCTTTTTCAAGATTATGGTTTACCGCGGTAAAATTTATGCCGGTTTTTTTCAATAAAGATATTCTTCTTTCGGATGACGATGCCAGTATAATAAGCGCGGTCATTTATTTAATTTGGGTGGCCGGTTTCCGAATATTGCGGTTCCAAGCCGTATTATAGTAGCGCCTTCTTCTACGGCGGTTTCAAAATCGTCCGACGTCCCCATCGAAAGAACCGCAAGTTCTTTTTTATAAACGCCTTTAGTATTTATATCGTTAAGAAGTTCTTTTAAGAGCTTAAAATATTTTCTGCCCTCTTCCGCCTGCGGAGGCATCGCCATAAGGCCTTTAAGGCGCAATCCGTCAAGTTTATTCAATTCTATAATCAAATTATGCAGATAATCGACGGCAATGCCGTTTTTAGTTTTTTCCCCCGCAAGATTTACCTCGACCAATATATCCGTCGCGGTATTTTTGGCGAGGGAATATTTATCGATAACTTTCGCAAGTTCTATGCCGTCTATGGAATGGATTAGAGCTACGTTTCCTATTACATGCTTAACCTTATTTTTTTGAAGATGCCCTATTATATGCCAGCAGATATCTTTATTTTGATTAAGCCTTTCGAATTTAGACAAAAATTCCTGAACGTAGTTTTCTCCGAAAACTTTTATGCCGCCGTTATATGCTTCGAGTATCTCTTCGGCGCTTCTTGTTTTAGAAGCCGCGAGTATAGTAATATCGGAGAAGTTGCGGCCGCTTTTTTCGGCGGCCGCCTTAACCCTTTCGTTTATATTTTTTATATTGTCCGATATTATAATGCTTATTCCCTTCCCCTCTTTAAAAGTTCCAGAGCTTTTTTTAAACTTATCTGCATTCTGTTAAAGGACTGAGCGAGAGAACCTATTTCGTCATTTCTCGGGTGGGCTATTTCTTCTTCGAAATGCCCTTTCGATATTTCGTCCGCTAATTTCGACATTTTCGCTATAGGTTTAATTATAGCGCTTTTTATAATGAAATAAAGGAACAAGACAATCAAAACGATAAAGATTACCGCAATGATTAAAGTTTCTTCGGTAAAAATCTTCTGCGAAACCCTGAGCGGTTTTAAGGAATAAACGAGCTTTATGCCGCCGAGAATATCGCCGGACGAAGCTTTTGTATGGCACATAAGGCAGTTTATGCCCCTCGAATTTGTTTTTGCCACAAAAGGCACGCCCACCATAAGTTCATAAGGCACGCCGTTTTTAGAAATTATTTCGGTTTGAGTTTTGCTCGAGTTTAATATTTTATCGTCGAACGGGGAATTAGGCATTTCTTCCCTAAGCCCTTTCCCGAACTCCATGTTTACGATATTCCCCCTGATAACCTGAAATCCCTTTATGCCTTTTATTTTTTTATAAATAGAAAAAAGCTGTTTCCTATCCCTTTTTTTCATTATAGTTCCGTTAAGCATCATTGCGTTGAGGCTTGAAAGAGTGGTTTTTGCGGTAACTATTGCGTCGTGCCTCGTCAAAGATATAGTCAGCTTTTTTTGAAGATTGTAGGTATTGTAAGCGATTAACGCAATCGGAATAACGACTAATAATAAGAGCGGAACGATAATTTTTGTTTTAATAGATACGTCTTTAATAGACTGAGAAAGACCTTTCGACATAATTACACCCCTTTAATTCATATTAATTAATTTAATATTTAATAATAATATTTTAAATTTTAAATTAAATCAATCGCTATTTTGTCTTTTCAGGCTGTAACGTCCATGCGGCGTAATCGCATTTGGGATAGTTGGAGCATCCGAAAAACTTTCTGCCTTTTTTAGTTCTTTTTTCCACAAG
>JAKAKK010000019.1 GCA_021813525.1 bacterium | reverse complement strand
GGCTTAGGGATAGGCCAGGCGATAAGTATTTTCGACAAGCAGAAAAAAGTTATAGCCCTCGTCGGCGATTCGACTTTTTATCATTCGGGAATTCCGGTTCTGCTTAATGCCGTTCAAAACGGCTCCGATATTCTTTATATTATTCTCGACAACAGCTGGACGGCTATGACGGGGCATCAAAAGACCCCTTCCACCCAGAAGGATATTGACGGAAAACCTTCCGCAAATGTTTTAAATTTAAAAGATTTAGTAAAATCCCTCGGCGTTTCTTACGTAAAAAGCCTTGACCCAAACAGCGTAAAAAGATTTGCGTCCCAGATTAAAAGCGCATTGAAAGAACCAGGCGTGAAAGTGATAATCGCTAAAAGGGAATGTATTCTGCAGGAAGCCAGAAGAAATAAGATTTTAAATAAAAAAGTGTACGGATTTCCGGAAACCGGAGAATCTTTATACGAGATTCAAAAGGCGAGATGCGTAAAATGCAACGAATGTTTCGTCGAACTTGCATGTCCGGCTATTATTTTAATGAAAGACGAAGAAACGGGTAGCGATTATTACTATATAGACCCTGCTTCCTGCGTAAAATGCGGCGTCTGCTATGAAATATGTCCTAACAGCGCTATACGCAAAGTCGAATTCGATTTAAAAACCGAATTTAAATTACGGCAAAGAGCCGAAATTAAATCTGCGGAAGAAGATTCTAACGAAGTCCGGATTAATTTATGAATATGATAAAAAATAATATATGAAAAAATTCAATATTGCAATAGTCGGTCTCGGCGGACAGGGAATTATAACAATGGGAACCGTAATGAAAAATGCCGCATTAAGTTCTGATTTGCAGGACGTGTCCGGTTCCGAAAGAAGAGGCGGCGCCCAGAGGGAAGGCTATGTCGAAACTTTCGTAAAATATATATTTTACGAAAACGAATCCGAAATGAAAGACCCGAGAAAAAGTATGCATTCCCCTATGATAGAATCGGGAGGCGCAGACGCCCTTATATCGTTAGAGCCTTTAGAAACTTTAAGGGGTGCGTGCTATCTCAATAAAAATTCGATAGTAATCTTCAATGAAACCCCCCATATTCCCATAAGCGTCAGAATGGGACAAACCTCGTATCCCGAAATATCTTTTATCGTTTCCGAGTTAATGAAAATAACCGAAAATATATTTTATTATGATTTCGACGGGATTTCCATGGAAAATTTTAATTCGCTTACGCAAAAAAATATAATAGCGTTAGGCGCTCTCTTTGCAAAGGCCGTTATTCCTATAGAAATTACCGCTATAGAAAATATCCTGAAGATAGGAAAAGGCTCCGAAAATAATTTGAAAGCTTTCAAATTAGGCTTAAAACTGTGAAAGAAATCGAATTAAAACAATTTTTTGAAGATATAAAATCTTTTATTACAGACAATAAAGAAAGTTTTACAATAATGTCCGCATTAAAAAATAATATGAAAGTCAAAGCCGGATTGCAAATCAAAACCGAAAATAAAACCGGAAAGGATTCCAAAGCTTCGAAATCCGATATGTTAAAATTTTTAAAGGACGTTAAGGTAAACGAATGCGTAAAGTGCAGGTTAAGCATTGAGCGCAAGCGGATAGTTTTCGGAGAAGGCAGTCCCGAAAGCAAACTTATGTTTATAGGAGAAGCTCCCGGCGCCGAAGAAGACAATACGGGAAGGCCTTTTGTTGGAAGGGCGGGACAGCTTCTGACTAAAATAATAGAATCTATAAATTTGAAAAGAGAAGACGTTTATATCGCAAATATAATAAAATGCAGACCTCCCGATAACAGAAATCCTATGAATGACGAAATAAGCTTGTGCGTCCCGTTTCTTAAGGAGCAGATTTCAATAATTAAACCCGAAATAATTTGCACGCTGGGAAAATTCGCTACCGAATTTATTATCGGAAACGATAAAGGTGCCATATCTTCGGTAAGAGGCAGGGAGTTTAATTATGAAGGTATAACGGTAATACCGACGTATCACCCTTCGTATTTACTAAGAAATCCGAGCGCTAAAAGAGAAACATGGGAAGATATGAAAAAAATAAGAGGATTATATTTTAAAAATTAATTTAAAAAATTGGTATATAATATCCATATCGGTTAAAAATAAAATATTCTTATTTAAATCATCAAGAATTTTAATATGGCTTATTTAGCGGACTCCTTAATATTTTTTGCTTTTGTATTAGTCGTTACAGATTTCTTTGCAATGAGCTACGGCGTTTTTACGGCCGCCGGAGCGATTCTTTTTGTAGTTGGAACCGTTATTCTGTTTTCCGTTATGCATGCCGTCCCCGCCTTTTTCATAAGGATTGTCCTGCCTACCTATATTACTTTAACCGTGTTCGTTTCCATTTTTGTTTACTTAGGATATAAAGCTTATAGGGCAAAAGTAAAAACAGGCGGAGCTGCTTTAATAAACCAGGAAGGAGAAGTTGCCAAAGATATTAAAGAAGGAGGGGAAGGCAAAATTTTTATAAACGGCGAACTATGGACGGCTTTTTCCGATAACGAAATAGTTAAAGGCTCTAAAGTGGTCATAACGGAAGTAGATAGCAAACTCAGGCTTAAAGTCAAACCTATAGGAAATACAAAATAAATTAATCGCTTCATTGAATGTTTTGCTTATCCGCCTGTCTTCGGCATGCGAAAGCGGTAGGTGTAAACCTGTATGTGAAGTGTTTCAAAGATTCTGGAGGATATATGGATACGGGTTCGATTTTCTTTGCGGTTATAATAATCGTCGCGGTTATTATAATTTTAAATGCGGTAAGAATTATAAACGAATACGACAGGGCGGTTATTTTCAGGCTGGGCAGGGCAATCAGGGTTAAGGGTCCGGGTTTGATACTTTTATGGCCGGTGATAGATAGAATGGTCAGGGTAACCTTAAGGATAATAACGCTTGACGTTCCGCCTCAGGACGTTATTACAAAGGATAACGTAACTCTAAAAATCAGCGCGGTAGTATATTATAAAGTGGTAGATCCTTTAAACGCCATAGTCCAGGTTTACGATTATAATTATGCGGTATCCCAGTTAGCCCAGACAACCTTAAGAAGCGTATGCGGCGAGGGAGAACTCGATAAACTTTTATCGGAAAGGGAAAAAATAAATATGGAGATTCAGGATATATTGGATAAGCATACCGGCTCCTGGGGTATTAAAGTTACGGTAGTAGAGCTTAAGCAGATAGACCTGCCGCAGGATATGCAGAGGGCGATGGCAAGGCAGGCAGAGGCGGAAAGGGACAGAAGAGCTAAAATAATCAACGCCGACGGCGAATTTCAGGCGGCGCAGAGATTGAGCGATGCGGCTAAAATTATAGCCGAAAATCCCATGGCCCTTCAGTTGCGCTATTTACAAACGCTTAACGAAATTTCATCGACCAATAATACGACTATGATTATGCCTATACCGCTCGATATTATCAGGGAAGTAGGAAAAAGCTTTGGTAACGGCGTTTCCAAATAATATAATAATGCGGATTTTAAAACAGGAGATTGCAAAATGGAAATTGGAATGATAGGCCTAGGCAGAATGGGAATGAATATGGTGCTAAGGCTGCTGGAAGGCGGGCACAGGGTAGCGGTTTTCAACAGAACCGTTTCCAAAGAAGAGATGGTTGTAAACAAAGGAGCTATAGGTTCTAACTCGGTTGAAGAATTTATGGGAAAACTCTCTGCTCCTAGGGTTGTATGGCTTATGGTTCCGGCAGGACAGCCTACCGACGATATGCTAAGCGAAGTTCTGCAATACTCTCAAAAAGGGGACATAATAATAGACGGCGGCAATTCATATTACAAAGACTCTATCAGAAGGGCAAAAATTTGCAGCGAAAAAGATATTAAATTTATGGACTGCGGTACAAGCGGCGGCATTTGGGGATTAAAGAACGGCTACTGTTCTATGATAGGCGGAGAAGATGAAACTTTTAAGCACTGCGAGCCTGTTTTTAAAACTCTTGCGCCTGAAAACGGCTATCTGCATACCGGCCCCCATGGTTCTGGACATTTCGTAAAAATGGTTCATAACGCTATAGAATACGGTATGATGGAAGCGTATGCGGAAGGTTTCGAAATTATGAAAGCCAGCGATTTCGATATAAACTTAGAGAGGGTTTCCGATTTATGGAATCACGCATCGGTAGTGCGTTCATGGCTGTTAGAACTAGCGAATAACGCACTGAAAGAAGACCCGGAGCTGGCCAATCTTAAACCTGTCGTCGACGATTCGGGAGAAGGACGGTGGACTCTCCATGAAGCTATAGACAAAGCAGTTCCCGCGCCCGTTTTGGCGGATTCCGTATTTATGCGGTTCAGGTCTAGACAGGAAAATTCTTTTGCGGCAAGAATGCTGGCGGCGTTAAGGCATCAATTCGGCGGACATCCTATACATAAATAAAAAAGAGGATATTTATTATGTTTATAGACGTCAGTATGGAAATAACGGATGGAATGCTTCACTGGCCGAGCGATCCCGAGGTTAAAATAGACAACTATTCGGAAATAAAAAAAGGGTCAGCCTCAAATAACAGCAAAATTACCTGCGGAGTGCATACAGGAACCCATATAGATGCTCCGCGCCATTTTATCGACGAAGGAATAGGAATAGACAGACTTGATATAAATAAACTTATCGGGCAGTGCAGGGTAATAGAGGTACCCCCCGATGTTTCGCCCATATCGAAGGAATTTTTAGAGCCTTTAAATATAAATAAAGGAGACAGGCTTCTTTTTAAAACAAAAAATTCCGAGTGGATAAATAACGCCGATAAAAATTTCCGCACTGATTATGTTTGCGTTAATCCGGAAGCATCGAAATATATGGTAGAAAAAGGAGTAGTTCTTGTCGGCGTCGATTATCTTTCCGTAGAGGGTTACCATGTCGGCCACGATACCCACAAAACTTTATTGGGTGCAGGCATTATCGTAATTGAGGGACTTAATCTTTTTAATGCGGCGGCGGGCGATTATAAACTTATAGCTCTTCCCCTCAAGATAAAAGATTCTAACGGCGCTCCGGCAAGAGTGATACTGGAAAAATAGATTACCTTTATCGTAATAAATTTATTTAATAATATAAAATTAGAGGCGGATAAATGGCTGAGATGAAACCTTCAGTAATGGTAATATTCGGAGCAAGCGGCGATTTAGCGCACATAAAAATATTTCCCGCATTATACAGCTTATGGGAAGACGGGTTTTTTCCCGATAATTTCTTTATAGTCGGTTTTGCAAGGACTAAGCAGGACGATACCGCTTTTAGAAAAACTATCTTTGATTCCTTAAACGTAAATTGCAGAAAGAAACCTATAGACGAAGACGAATTTTCAAACTTTTCCAAACATGTATTTTATTTAACTTCCGAATACGGAGGCGATTCAAGCTATCATGAATTAGGCGTTTTTATAGCGTCTAAAGCAAAAGAATATAATATGCCTAAAAACGTGGTTTATTATCTTTCCACCCCGCCTAGCGTTTATATCGACGTAATAAACGGAATCGACAACGCAAAACTTACTTCCGCCGAATATAAAGGAGACGGCTTTTCGAGAATAGTCATAGAAAAACCTTTCGGTTACGATTATGAAAGCGCAAAAAATTTAAACGGCAAAATTCTTTCGGTTTTTAAGGAGGAAGAGGTTTACAGGATAGACCATTATCTTGGGAAAGAGACAGTACAGAATATACTTGCGTTCAGATTTGCAAACGCTATTTTTGAGCCTATATGGAATAATAGGTTTATAGACCATATTCAGATATCTGCCTTAGAGTCTATAGGCGTGGGTTTCAGGGCGGGCTACTTCGATAAAGCCGGCATTATCAGAGATATGATGCAGAACCATATGATGCAGTTGCTGTCGCTCGTTGCAATAGAACCTCCTCCGCTTCCGGATGCGGACGATTTAAGAAACGAGAAAGTGAAACTTTTAAAAAGCGTCAGGCCGCTCAGTTTGAACGATATAAAAAATTATACGGTCAGGGGGCAGTACGACAGGGGAATAATAGCTGCGAAACAGGTTTTAAGCTATAAGGAAGAAGAAGGAGTGCCTTCCGATACGCTTACCGAAACTTATGCCGCCATGAAGCTTTTTATAGATAATTACAGGTGGGCGGGAGTGCCTTTTTATTTAAGGTCGGGCAAAAGGCTTAAAATGCATAAAACCGAGATAGCTATTTTCTTTAAAAAATTGCCCTACAGCTTGTTTGCGAAAATCGGAATAGAAAATATAAAACAAAACTCTATAATTATAACTATTCAGCCTAACGAAGGGATAGCGATAAATTTCGGAGCCAAAACCCCAGGGTTTAAACTCGATATAGAACCGGTCAATATGGTGTTTAATTATAAATCGTCGTTTAAACTTTCGCCGCCCGAAGCATACGAGAGGCTTATATACGATGTAATAGTAGGCGACCAGACTCTTTTTGCTAGATACGACGATATGCTCATTGCATGGCAGTTGATTACATCTGTAATTAACGGCTGGTCCAAAACCGGAACCCCCGTCTTTCCCAATTATGAAGCCGGGTCGTTCGGCCCTAAAGAGGCCGACGCCCTTATTAATTCCGACGGCAGAAGCTGGAATAATTAATGTTCGTATTATTTATTTAATTCTTTTTTTATGAATCCGTACAAATCTTCGGGGGACAAACCAGCCAGCCTGTATAGGTCTTCCGGCTTGCCTGACGAACTGTAAAATCTGGCTCCCATTTTTCTGAATTTAACGGAGATGCCGTTTTCGGCAAGCAAAGAACCTATTGCCGTTCCTACGCCGGTTTTGACGTTGTGGTCTTCGATAGTAACTATAAAGCCGGTTTTTGCCGCGAGAAGCAGGTCTTCCGCATCTATGTCGCTGGGACAGGAAACGTTTAAAAGCATCGGGTTTATACCGTCTTTTTTCAACATCTCGCATCCTTTCAGCGCATGCGCAAGCATATTGCCGGTAGATATCACCGCAACGTCTCTTCCGTTTCTTATTGCGTCCATTTTGCCGTATTTGAACTCATAGCCTTCTCCGAAGAACGGATTTCCGTTTTCGTCAAGTATAACCGGGATAATAGACCTGCCCATTATAAGTCCGAAATTTCCTTCATGCGATGCTATGTAACGCGTTGCCCTGTCGGTCTGGTTAGGGTCGGCGGGCAGTATAACCTTAAATCCGAAAGCGGAGTTAAGAAGCCCGAAGTAATCTATGCACTGGTGGGTCTTGCCGTCTTCCCCTACGTCTATACCGCAATGAGTGCATACTACTTTAAGATTAGAATCGTTTATGTCGTTTAATCTTTGCTGGTTATAAACTTCATCTACTCCGAAAACTCCGAAATCGGCGAAAAAGGTTAGTATATTTTCGGTAGATAATGCGCCGGATATAACCGCAGTGTTATGTTCCTGAAT
>JAKAKK010000061.1:29599-37419 GCA_021813525.1 bacterium | reverse complement strand
CTATGGATTCAAAGTCCAGCAAAAGGAGAAGTTCGTCGTTTTCGACCTTAATAATGCCGGTTACTTTGGAATCGACCGAACTTACCGAAGAAAGTTCGGGCGCGTTGATATCGTCCCATGAAACGCGTCTTATTTTTGTGGTCTCGTGAACTATAAAGCCTACTTTAATTCTGTTAAATTCGGTTATAATCACCTTAAAATTTCTCCGGTCTAATTCATCCGGCTCGGCTATTCCCATCCATTTGGGAAGATTGACTAAAGGAACTACGGAGCCCCTTAAATTAAACATTCCCTCGACAAATTCGGACGTATTGGGAGTTTCCGATATGTCTTCCGGCATTTTAATAATTTCGATGACTTTTGCGACGTTTATTCCGTAAATACCCTCTCTTTCCTCTCCCTCTTCGTCTAGCCTGAAAAGCCTGAAATCGACCAGTTCCATTCTGTTCTGCCCGACTTCCAAGATATCATGCCCCGGATTTATCTGGTTTGCCATAATCTTTCTCCTATTTAATATATTAAAAATTTGGACGTCTTTTTATCGGCTGTATTTCATTTATATTTTTCTTTTAATATCTTTAATCATCGACCCATGGATTTTCTTCTACTTCTATAATGTCGCCTAAACGGTCCTCCGAAATTATCCTGTTTCTGCCTCTGTTTTTTGCTTCGTAAAGAAGATTATCCAAGCGTTTCAATAAATCCTTAGGGCCGTTCTCGAATTCCTTTCTATAAAACGTAACCCCTATGCTTATCGTAACTTTTTTTATGTCCTTAGTCTGTATCTTTAAAATCATCTGCTTTATCTTTCTTGCGACGTCTATTGCGTTCGTAATATGCGTCGAGGGAAGGCACAGCATAAACTCTTCGCCTCCGAATCTTGCTGCCATATCGGACTTTCTCGTGTTTGCCTTCAATACGCTTGCCACTTCTTTTAAAATAACATCCCCTTTGTCATGGCCGTAAGTATCGTTAATTTTTTTAAAATGGTCTATATCGCACATTATCAACGAAAGAGGAATATCGTATCTCGAACTCTGGGCGAAAATATTATCGTAAAAAATATCGAAATATCTTCTGTTGTAAAGACCCGTGAGCCCGTCCGTCAAAGCCATATTTTCGAGGTCGTCGTCGAATACGGCCTTTTTTAATTTTACCGTCAATATAACCGCCGCTATAGATAAAGCCAATAAAATTAAATCCTGATAAAAAATAACCCTTGAAATCGGACCGGATATATTTATAAAATTAATGAATAAAAAAACCGATAACGATACTATCTGAATAATAATTAATAAAATAATTATATAATAATATCGTTTTTTATCCATAATAAATAATTAAAATAAATTTTATTGAGCAAAAAGCTTTAAAACAAATTTTATATTTTTTCCAAATTTATTACAATTTATTTTTTTAATACTGAAGCGGCCTAAACTAATGAAACTTATTAAATTAAACAAAAACTCCGAAACGTCGTTTGAAAATATTATAGTATTAATTTTTATTTTCGTTCTCGCGGTTATCTCCGTCCATAGATACCGGGGCATGATAAAATATGCAAAAACGGCGGTTTACAAGGAAGACGTGCAAAAAATTAACGCCGCCCTTATAGTTTACAGAATAAAATACGGTAAATTTCCCGGCAATCTTTCCGCTTTAGCAAAAAAGGGATTTATCGTAAATATTAAAACCGATAAAGAAGGTTATCCGATTTCGCCTTTCGGCAAAAGATTCGTTTACGAAAGTAAATACGGCAGGGTCTTATATATAAGCGGCGGCGGTGCAGGGATTTGAAACCCGTAAAATTAGTTATATGAGTCTTTCTGCGTCAGCCTTTTAATCTTTAATTCTCAATGCAGAATCAGCGGTTTCGAGATTTGAGGTACAATTGGGGCAGCGTTTGGCCGACAGGGGAATGCTGGTAGCACAAAATGGACAGTCCTTGGTTACGGCGGGTGGCGCCGGTTTAGGATTGAGGCGATTGATAGCCCGCACCAGACTGAATATCACCAGAGCGATGATCAGAAAGCTGATGATAGAATTAATGAACAATCCGTAATTCAGGGTTACTGCTCCGGCTTTCTCTGCCGCGGCCAGCGTAGCGTAAGGGCCTGGGGTCTTACCTTCGTGAAGGAGCAGGAACAGATTGCTGAAATCTACCTTGCCCAAAATCAGACCTATGGGCGGCATGATCACATTTTTCACTAAGGAAGTAACAATGGCGGAAAAAGCTACGCCGACCACAAAGGCTACCGCCATATCGATCACGTTACCGCGCTGTAAAAAAGTTTTGAAATCTTTAATAAAACTTCCCATAAGCACCCTGCGTATTCCGTTTTATATTTTTTATATAATATCGTATGCCTCAAACAATGTCAAGGCAAAGTAGAAATGTCTGCTTTTGGTTAAAATTAATATACTGTCCGCGTCGGATGAAAACCCGAAGCAATACCCTTTTGAGCTTAACGAAAAGAGTTTTATAAATAGCCGAGATACGATCTTTGTCTGGAAAGGCTTATTTACTGCGGTTTTAAGTGGTGGCGGTGCAGGGACTTGAACCCCGGACACTACGGATATGAGCCGTATGCTCTAACCGGCTGAGCTACACCGCCTTTAAGAATTTATTATTATAGCAAATAAAATTTTAATTTTCAATGTTTTTTCAGTTGCGGGCAACCTTATAAATCGCTATGTAGCTTTTCGGATTAGTGAGGGGCGAACCGGGATTTTCGACTACTCCGTCGGCAAGGTAAACGTTGCCGCCGACTTTAAAAATAGAAAATCCTGCGCTGTAACCCGCCATGGGTTTTATTTCCCATACCGGATAAAATCCTATTTTGTTCCATACGAGGCTGAATACGGAAGTCTTAACGTAATAATTAAGATTATGGAGAAAAGCCGCCTGCCTGTAATTTTTTAAAGCGATAATTTCTAATTTGCCTTTATGGATAAATTCTTCAAGCTGGGCCGGAACGTTGTAAATCAATCCTCCGGTATAAGTAGAACTTCTAACCCCGCTAAAAGAAGGAACCCTGACCTGAAGAGGAGAGCCGCCGTAAGTTTTTGAACCGGTATAGACGGTTTTTCCCCTGCCGTTTATAACCATTAAATTGCCGGATTTTGAAAGCGCTACAAGATAATTTTTACCGTTCCCCTTAAAATTTCCGTAAACTGTGCCGTAAAGGGTTATATCGTTGAAAAAGGCAAGCCTCTGCCCTTTTGCCAAAGAACCGGTAGCTTTATTAAACCCGTATATATAAGTATCTCCCCCGAACTGGCCTATCGGATAATAATTCTGTCCTATAGCGTAATCGTTAAAATATCTGCCGGACGGAGCGACCGAAACAGGTTTCTGCCCGACTATGACCCTTCCGAAACCCGGTAAATGCATAACCCTCAAAAACAAGCCGTAATTTTTGGTCAGCTTCGTAAGGCTTCCGTTCCTGAAAACCAGCAGATACGATATAATCATGCCGAGCTTTGCTTTAGTTAAAACTATAGCGTTATAACCTTTGGAGATTTTATAAAATCCTAAATATACGACGTTAGACCTGACGGATAGTTTGTACTGCGCCAGTTTTTTAAGCCTTCCGCTAAGCGACAGGTTGTATAAAATTACCCTGTGCCTTGTAGCTACGGCCGCCTGAATGCCTCTGCGCAAAAATCTGCCGGTGCTTATTGCCTGAATTACGTATTTTTTAGACGCCGTTTTTATAAGTCCGCCGCCGTTCTGAACAAACCGTTTAATAAAAATAGAGCTTTTAATCTCTTTAGGCGCAGGCGCGGCATACGCGGTCGAAGGCGTTTGAGCCGCAACGCTCTTTGCGTTAATTTCTTTTTTAAGCACGACGGACAAACGGTTAATATCGTCGATAATAAAGTTTGTGCCGAGCGCCTGAATATGGTTCCTGTAAACGACCTTATTTTGGGCGACATCGAAAACGTTAGACTGTATAACGAATATCCTCCCTATTTTAACGATTCTTCCGTAAATAAGATAATCCGCCTTAAAATGTTTAGAGAGTTTTAAGAGGTTTTGCGAAGAAAAACTAATACGCTTGTTTTTAAGATAAGAAACGATATCCGAATTTCTAACGATACCGATATTTTCAGACGCCAAATCCGAGCCTAAAATCAACGGAATGCTGTTTCCTATGTATGAGTACCTTTCGTAATGCGTAGAAATAATTTTGAAGGGCAAAATTCCGACGGCGGTTTCGGCAAAAGCTTTTTTCTGAACCAGCAAAACCGGCAGTAGAAAAATAAGCGCAAAAACAAAAAATCTTTTTAGTCCCTTTATTTTAAGCAATTCAGCCCCCTTATCAAGCGTTTAACGTTTTTAACATTATGGTTTATAAGATATTGTTGCGGTTTAGGTTTAATTTTTACATAATTAAATAAATTTGTCAATCGCACAAAATAATAAGCCGTAAAGGATATGCATCCTTTACGGCTTATTATTATAAACCTGCGATAAAAGTATTCTTATGCGGCATTATGCCGAAACCGCTACGGCTATTACCCATCCTATGACGGTAATTATAATTAACGGCCATGGAATCATGATAGTCCCCCCTTTTAAAAATAGATGTTATTTTAAATAATTAAATACTTAATTAAAACGGACCCTGCATGCCTGAAGGCAATGACCACAAGACTGCGGGGATAGCAAGACTATATAGCCCCGAAATTATTAAAATCCATCCGAGAAGTTTTTCGCTTTTCATGATTCCAAGAATATAGAGGCCTACGGCATTCATAGCGATAAATAATAATAATGCGACGCTAAAATGATACATCCATACGCCTCCGCCCGGAGCGCCTGTAGTAAGGAAGAAATACGCATAAACGCCTACGAACCATGCTAGCATAATAGCAACGGGTCCGAGCTGTTTGGAAGGAGCGGGGACTTTCATAATTATAGTTAAGCCGAGAGCCATAAAGAAAAACGAGAACATGCCTACAAGTCCGGCGACGAAATTGGTAAGCGGCCCAAGACCCTGAACGACCATCATCGCAATTATATAAGGCCACCACATAAGACCGACCAGCAGGGAGATAATACCGATCCCCATGGGATTAAATTTCTTTCTTTTTCCTTCGGCATCCGGAACGTCGATATGCAACGCGCCTATCGCCAGAAAAGCGAAAGCCGCCAGATAAAATATAGGAGCAAGCCAGTTTCCCAAAGCCGCCGCCGGTTTTGCCGGCTTCAATTCTTTCGCGATTACCATTAGCTGGTCGGCCACTCCAGCGTGGGCCGCGCCTGACGGAACAGCGGGTTTTAAGGCGGCTGCCGCACTAGCGGCAAATGCGGTTACGTTAAAACCTAATACTTCGGCAATTACGGCAATAATTATTGAAATGCACAGGAATACAAGAACTTTAGTCTTTTTCATCTTTACCCCCCTTGAAAATTCTAAAATTTAATTTAGTTTAAATAAAACAATACTTAAACTGCGGTAAAATGCTTTAAATTATTTATCGCGTTTTTTTAACTACCACCTCCGTTTTATATTATTTTATTTTTATAACTTTATTATATATGCAATATATATACCTTTTTGCAGATTATTTATAATTCGACGCAATCGCTTTAAAGTAAAAGGTTTTATTTTTATAATGACATTATAAAAATAAATTATTTATGACAAATTGACAATTATTTATGACAAATTGTCATAAATAATTGTCAATTTAATTATTTTTAAAAATAGGAATAGAAAATGAATAGGGATGGATATAAATAATGTTACTTTTAACGGTATATTGTAAAATTAGTGTAGATTTTTATTAAAAAATCGCCGTAAAATATATAAAAAATCGAGGCAAGTGAAAGGAAAGGGCCGAACGGAATTTTAAAGTCGGAGCCGACGGGATTCATTTTTATTAATTTGCGGAATAGAAAAAACAGGATAAAACCAAACAGCGCAAAAACGGCGCCGCCGAAAATAGTAAATATAACACCTCTCAGTCCCAGAAATGCGCCTATTCCGGCGATTAATTTTATATCGCCGCCGCCGAGCCCTTCCTTTTTTTTAATAATTTCGTAAAAAAGGGCTATAAAATAAAAAAATAATCCGGCCGTTAAAAACCCCGCCAGCGGAAACATGAAAGACTTTTTAAGAAGAAAAATATTTACGGTAAACCCCAAAATTATCAATAAAACATTTAAAACGTCCGGTATTATTTTATTGAATAAATCTATAAAGGAAATAGAGATTATAAGCGGTATAAAAATCAGGCAGGCAAGAAAATAATTAAATTGTTCGGACAAATAATTTTTAAAATAGCCCATATCCGATGCATTAATTTTATATAAAAAATAGGCATTGTAAAAATATTTTAAAAATAATAAATAAATCAATAAAGCGGTCAATATTTCTACGGCTGGATATAAAAGGGAAATTTTTACGCCGCAGTTCCTGCATCTGCCTCGTAAAATTATATAGCTTAATACCGGGATATTATCGTAAAACTTTATTTTTGCGCCGCATTCCGGACAGGACGAAGGGGGATAAACAACTGAAGAATTTTTGGGAAGCCTGAATATAACGACGTTTAAAAAACTTCCGAGCGACAGCCCGCTCAGAAAAATATATACCGAAATCAAAATAAAACCGCTATCGGAAAATAAAAAATTTACCATAAATAAATTTACGATTTCTTATGCGATATTGGTTAAAAAAAATACCCCGAATAATGAATTTAAACAATAAACCATTATTTCGGGGTAATTAAATCCGGTAACGACCTACTCTCTCATGCAGCTGCCCGCATAATACCATCGGCGCTATAGGGCTTAACTTCCGTGTTCGGAATGGGAACGGGTGTTTCCCCTATGCTATAGTTACCGAAAACTTGTCTATAAAATAATTGAACGAAAATTAAGCAAATTAGTACAGGATTCATGGCTTTATATAAAATGATTAAGCCTCACGATCTATTAGTATCGGTAAGCTAAACACATTACTGCGCTTACACACCCGACCTATCAACCTCATAGTCTATGAGGGATCTTTAGCTGTGTTGCCACAGGGGAAATCTAATCTTAGGGGGGGCTTCCCACTTAGATGCTTTCAGCGGTTATCCCTTCCGAACATAGCTACCCAGCCATTACCACTGGCGTGATAACTGGAACACTAGAGGTTCGTCCATCCCGGTCCTCTCGTACTAAGGACAGCTCCCTTCAAATTTCCTACGCCCACAACAGATAGGGACCGAACTGTCTCACGACGTTCTAAACCCAGCTCGCGTACCACTTTAATTGGCGAACAGCCAAACCCTTGGGACCTGCTACAGCCCCAGGATGTGATGAGCCGACATCGAGGTGCCAAACCTCCTCGTCGATATGAGCTCTTGGAGGAGATCAGCCTGTTATCCCCAGCGTACCTTTTATCCGTTGAGCGATGGCCCTCCCATGAGGGACCACCGGATCACTAAGACCTACTTTCGTACCTGCTCGACCCGTCAGTCTTGCAGTCAAGCTCCCTTGTGCCTTTGCACTCTACAGCTGGTTTCCAATCAGCTTGAGGGAACCTTAGCGCGCCTCCGTTACTCTTTAGGAGGCGACCGCCCCAGTCAAACTACCCACCAGACATTGTCCTAAATCCGGATTACGGATTGTAGTTAGAAACACAGAAAGATAAGGGTGGTATTTCAAGGTTGACTCCGCCACGGCTGGCGCCGCGGTTTCCAAGTCTCCCACCTATCCTACACATATCGTCCCATATTTCAATGCCAAGCTATAGTAAAGGTGCATGGGGTCTTTCCGTCTAGTTGCGGGTAACCGGCATCTTCACCGGTAATTCAATTTC
>JAKAKK010000061.1:4599-24599 GCA_021813525.1 bacterium | reverse complement strand
AAGCGGATATATAAACTCATGCATAGCGATAGGCCTGTTATCCTGAAATCTTTTTTCGAAATCGTCTTTTTCAAGCATTCTTCTAACTGTATAATTTGAAGAAACTTTAATGAATTCGTCTAATTTTAAATTAGACAGCCACCAGCTGTTAAAAAGAATTTTCGTTTTTTCCGGCTTTAATATTTTAAATGCCTGTTCTTTATAATCCTTGGAGTTTTTTAAGACGTCTTCTTTAGACAAGGGTTTTCTAGTTTCAGACTTTCCGGTAGGGTCGCCTATCATTGCGGTAAAATCCCCTATAATAAAATATACGGTATGGCCGAATTCCTGAAATGTCCGCAGTTTATTCAATAAAACGGTATGCCCCAGATGTATATCCGGAGAAGTAGGGTCGAAACCGGCTTTAATTTTAAGCGGTATATTATTAGACACGGAATAAGACAGCTTTTCTAAAAGCTCGTCTTCTTTGATGAGCTCGACGCTTCCTCTCTTAATAGCTTCTATCTGCCTGCGTATTTCGGCCTCTATCTCTTTTTTTGACATAATGTTACCAAAGATGGATTAGCGAACGCAAACGGCGTGCGTTTGTATGCCGGACTTCGTTCCCTTGTCCCTTAATGAACTTATATTGCCGTTGATTGCTCAAGCGCATGATTCCGTTATTTTTCACAAATTAATGCGGATTTTTTCAATATTTTTACTTAATTTCGTTTTTTTGTCAACAGTTATAGAAACGGCATTTAAAACTATATCGTTTTCTTCCGGAATAAATTTTTCCGGTATTCCGGTTAAATATCTTTTAATAGCTATATCCTTATTAGTCCCTAATACCGAATATTTTGAACCAACCATGCCGGCATCGGTTATGTAAGCCGTGCCTTTAGGGAGTATCATGTCGTCGTTAGTCTGCACATGGGTATGCGTGCCTAAAAAAGCGGATATTTCCCCGTCTAAATATAACGCTAAAGCCTCTTTTTCCGACGTCGCTTCCGCGTGAAAGTCTATTATTACGGCATCGGCTTTGCCGCAAACCTCTTTAATTATATCTTTCGCAACGGTAAAAGGCGACTCTGAAAGCCCCTTCATAAAAACTCTTCCTTCCAAATTTACCACGGCAATCTTCCTGCCCGATTTTGTATCGAAAACGCCGTATCCTTTTCCGGGAGCCAGAACAGAGTAATTTGCCGGACGCAGAAGCCTGTCATGCGTATTAATATACGGAATTATATTTTTCTGGTCCCATATGTGGTTACCGGTAGTTATAACGTCAATGCCTAAATTAAATAGAAAATCTGCTATATCCGGAGTTATTCCCATGCCGTGAGCGGCATTTTCGCCGTTTGCAACAATTAATTCCGGCTTGTATTTTTCGGTTAATCCTCCCATAAGCGATTTAACGGCTAACCTGCCCGGTTTGCCTATGATGTCGCCTATAAAAAGAATATTGACATCGTCATCTTGCAAATTCGGTTGCCCTCGTTTCCCTTATAACCGTTACCTTTATCTGTCCCGGATACTGCATAGTCGTTTCAATCTTTTTTGCTATATCTTTAGAGAGCATAACGGAATCTTCATCGGTTATTTTCTGGCTCTGGACTATAGCCCTTATTTCTCTTCCTGCCTGAATGACGTAGCTTTTAGCGACTCCGCTGAAAGAATTAGCTATAGATTCCAGTTCTTCAAGCCGCTTAACATAGGTCTCAAACATTTCTTTCCTTGCGCCGGGTCTTGCCGCGCTCAATGCATCGGCCGCCGAAACCAGGACGGCAAGAACGCTGTTGGGTTCCTCGTCGAAATGATGCGCCGCTATGGCATGTATAACCTTAGGCGATTCTCCGAATTTTTTTGCAAGGTCGGCGCCTATAACGGCATGAGAACCTTCAACCTCATGGTCAACAGCTTTTCCTATATCGTGCAGAAGCCCCGCACGCTTAGCCTGTTTTACGTTGATGTTTAATTCGGCCGCCATTATTCCGCAGAGAAAAGCGACTTCTATGGAATGGTTGTACACATTCTGGGAATAGCTTGTTCTGTATTTTAATCTTCCCAAAAGTTTAAGAAGTTCCGGGTGAACGCCGTGAATACCGACGTCGAAAGTAGCCTGCTCGCCCGCCTCTTTCATAGCTTGGTTAAGCTCTTCTTCAACTTTGCTTACTATTTCTTCTATTCTTGCCGGATGGATTCTTCCGTCGGCTATCAGCCTTTCCAATGAAAGCCTTGCAATCTCTCTTTTTACGGGGTTGAAAGAAGACAGTATAACCGCTTCAGGAGTTTCGTCTATTATCAAATCTACTCCCGTAGCGGCTTCGAGCGCCCTGATGTTCCTGCCTTCCCTTCCTATGATTCTGCCTTTCATTTCGTCGCTGGGAAGTTGAACGGAAGATATCGATTTTTCCGCAACATAATCGCCTGCATAACGCTGAATTGCCGTAGCTATGATTTCTTTCGCCTTTTTATCGGCAATTTCTCTCGTTTCGTCTTCTATTCTTTTGACAGCCTTTGCGGATTCATGTTTGGCTTCTTCGGTAATCGAATTTATCAGGGTATTTTTAGCTTCCGCAGAGGTCATGCCTGAAACCCTTTCTAATTCGACAATTTTTTCCTTAAGTTTTTCTTCGGCAAGTTTTTCTTTTTCAACGGCTGTTTTTTCGGATTGGGCCAGCATCCTTTCTCTTCTCATTAAATCGGTTTCTTTTTTTTCTATTAACGATATTCTTTTTTCAAGATTATCTTCTTTAACGGACAATCTTTTTTCAAACTGGCCAAGTTCCTGCTTCTGAATTCTGATTTCTTCGTCTGCCGTTTCTTTATGGCGGAGAACTTCCGCTTTAGCGGCCAATGCGGCTTCTTTTTTAGCTTCTTCGGTTTTTTTTTCGGCTTCCTTCATAATTGAATCTATTTTTGAAGACGCGCCGTCGATAGAATTTTTATCGATAATATGCTTGATAAAAAAACCGGCCGTAAAAAATACGGCGGAAATTACAATTATTAAAATCGTTAAAAAATATTCTGCCATCCTTATTTCTCCTTATTTAATGCAAATCGTTGCAAATTAGCTGCCTCGTACATTCCTTTCTCGGTCAGTATAAAATCCATTCCGATATCGTTGCCGTCCGTTTCAATAATATCGCCGGAAATTAATTGAAAATCGTAACATACGCCTATAAAAAAAGACTTGCCGGAATTTTTTAATATTCTGTCGAAACAACCCTTTCCGTAACCTACCCTGTTTCCCGACTTATCGAATGCCAGCCCCGGCACGAAAAAAACGTCTATGTCTTTCTCGTCTATAATATTATCGTTTTTAGGGCATGAAATGCCGAAATAATCTTTACGCATAGAATTTATATCTTCTAATTTATTAAAACAAATACGGTCTTCTTTTTTGCAAAACGGTAAATATATATCGAATTTTTTATCTTTATTCAAATCTATAATATACTCGATTCTGGCCTCGTTTTTTATGCTCATATAAATCGCAATATTTTTAAATGAGTTCGCCTTAATATAGTCAAAAGCAAATTCGGCTATTTTTAAACCGGCCGATTTAATAAAAAATTCATCCAATTTATCACGCTTATTCCTCATTAAATCTCTGGCGGCGCTTTTTTTTATCATGTTTTTAGGAATTAATTAAAGAAAGGAAAACAGAAGGATAGAAAAGCCGCAATATACAAAACCCCGCATGTACCGAAGATGTTCCAAAATTGGACCTATTAAAAATAGGTGGTAACCGTATGCCGATTGAAAAAAGGAATCAAAGTTTCCAAAGTTTCCTTACCGTAACCGGCGGTGACAATCCCATTCTATCCAACTGTTGGGTCAATTTTAAAAACAAACATCAAATACCGCAGGGTTTTTATAAAATCAAAAGTAAAATTATCTAAGAAGATTTCGATATATAATTATATATATTGTTAACTTTATCTAAAACCCTTTTGCTTTCATTATTAACTTCCATTTTATCCGACATAAAATCATCGGCTATATTCAGCGCCGTCAAAACGGCGACGTTAAAAGAATCGACCGACTTAGTCCTTTTAACTACTTCATCCGCTTTGGCGTTTACGTATGAAGCAAGACGTTCTAAATATTTTCTGTCTTTGTCGCTGTTTAAAATAAACTTATGATTCAAAATCGTAAGTTCGACTAATTCGCTCATAACTGTATAGTTTCTAAGCTGTTTAATATGCCGTCTATTTTTTTTATTACCGAATCGTTTTCGGCTTCATTTTGAGCAATTATATCCTTCAGCTTATTAATCTCGTCATCTTTATATTTAACCTCCGTTAAAAGTTTATCTCTTTCTATTTTTAATTTCTCGAACGATTCCTTAATAAGAATAACTCTTTCTTCTATGGCGCTAAGGTTGTTAATATCCATTTTTTGAGTTCCCGAAAACAATTCATTCATATATTTAATTAAATTATATTATGCTACATTTACGCATCAAGCGGAAGTATAAAGATGGGCATAAGGCCTTGCGCTTGAAGGAACTATTTTATAAAAAGGTTTGCCGCTAATTTCCTCATACGGGATATTGAAGCTATCGGCATATTCTGTTAAATATTTTTTTAAAAAAATCATATCGTTTTCGTCAGCTTCATAAAGTTCCACATCTTTCGAATATTTAGAAAAATCTATTTTTTTCCTGAGATATATCGTTCCGCCGTGCATACCGGACGCAAAATACTCGCCGTCGAATTCGTCGGAATCGTTTAGTCCTAATAATACTATTATGCCTCCTGCCATATATTCCGCGAAAAAACTTCCTACTTTTCCTCCGATTATAATGACGGGCAGTTGTTCGTTATATCCTTTCATATGAATTCCTACCCTGTAGCCTGCATCCCCCAGAATATAAATTCTCCCGCCTCTCATACCGTATCCTACGACGTCTCCCGCATCTCCTTTAATTATTATTTTGCCCGCATTCATCGTATTGCCTATATTGTCCTGGGCGTTATTGTTTACGATTAAAGTGGGTCCGTCCATGAAAGCGCCGATATCGTTTCCCGGAGTCCCGTTAATATTAATAACGACGTCGTCTCCTTTAATCCCGTCTCCTATATAATACTGTCCGTTGATATTTTCGAGAAAAAATTTTTTAATGCCTTTTCCTATTCCTTCCCTTATAAGCCGGTTAAGTTCTTTATAGTGCATTCCTGCGGCATCAATGGTTATCATCTCTTCTTTAACGCTCCTTTTCTTTCCTGTTTTTGAAATAGACTACAGCCCGGCATGTTTAATTCCAAGCGCTTTTAATTCGGCATCGGTTAATTCGACGCCTCTTAATCTTTCTCTTGAGCCCCTCAGGCTTTCGATAGAATTAACTCCCATAGCTCCCAAAACTTCTTGAATTTCATGGCTCCACGCCGAAATAAGATTATACAATCTCTCTCCGTAAACTTCGGGGTCGAGCCTTCTTACGAGTTCAGGTCTTTGCGTTGTAATTCCCCAACTGCAGTTTCCCGTATTACACTTTCCGCAAACATGGCATCCCATAACTACGAGAGCGGCGGTTCCTATAGCAACCGCATCCGCGCCTAAAGCAATAGCTTTTACGGCATCTGCGCTAGACCTGATGCTTCCCGCGGCTATAATAGAAGCCTCGTTCCTGATGCCTTCATCCCTAAGTCTTTCATCGACTTGGGCAAGGGCAAGCTCTATCGGTATGCCGACATGGTCTTTAATTATATTAGGAGCGGCTCCGGTTCCTCCGGTATAACCGTCTATATAAACAATATCCGCACCCGCCCTGACTATTCCGCTTACTATAGCGGCTATATTATGCACCGCCGCGACTTTAACGGATACCGGTTTTTCATAATCCGTCGCCTCTTTTACGGCGTAAATAAGCTGTCTTAAATCCTCGATAGAGTATATGTCGTGATGGGGAGCGGGGGAAATTGCATCTGTTCCCACGGGAATCATCCTTGTTTTGGATATATCCGCGCCGATTTTTTCGCCGGGAAGATGCCCTCCTATGCCCGGTTTCGCACCCTGTCCTATTTTTATTTCTACCGCGACTCCGCTGTTCAGATAGTCCCTGTGAACGCCGAATCTACCCGAAGCAACCTGGACGATTATATTTTTGCCGAACGGAACCAGGTCGTCGTGCAATCCTCCCTCGCCGGTATTCATAACGATTCCCAAAGCTCTGGCGGCTAAAGCCATAGCTTTTTGGGCATTAAGAGAAATAGAGCCGTAAGACATTGCCCCGAAAACAAACGGCGTCTGCAGTTCTATTTGAGGAGGCATTTTTGATTTTAAAACAGGTTCGCCGTTTTCGTCCAAACCGACGTCTAATCTCGAAGGTTTTTTGCCGAGATAAGTCCTAAGCTCCATAGGCTCCCTAAGAGGGTCGATGGACGGGTTGGTAACCTGGCAGGCGTCTAAAAGTATATGGTCGAAATATTTTTTATATTTGAAAGTGGTTCCCATACCGGAAATAACTATTCCGCCGGTTTCCGACTGCCTCCATATATTTTTTATAAGCCCTTCTTTCCAATTTGCATTTTCTCTAAGGACGGTAGGATTTTTAACTATAGATATAGCGCCTTCCGGACAGTATGTATAGCATCTGCCGCAGGCTACGCATTTAGAATGGTCCGCAAGAATTTTATCTCCGCCGAAACTGTATGTTCCCCATCCGCAATTTTGGATGCATCTTTTGCACCTGACGCATTTATTATGGTCTATTAGAGCTAAATATTCGGATTGTATATTGGAAAAAGAGGATTTTGTCATAAACCGAGCAATCCTCCTTTCTGATGTATATTTTTTTCTTCAAATTCAACGATAACCGGTTCTCCGGCTTTAGGCGACCATACGATATCCGGAGACGGACAAACCGCTCTTATTGCGGCTTCTTCCGATGCTACATAAGTAAAATCGCCCATGGCGGCGGCAACTAGAGGTCTCAGCTTTATCCTGTCGTTCATAGCGACCATACCGTTAGAATGTCCGAATACTATGGCAAAAGGTCCGTTTAAAAGCGCACTTCCGTATATCTGTCTTAATGCGGTAAATAACTCTCTTTTTTCGCCGTCCATTTTATCTATTTTCTGATAAAACGGCGAAGCGAGAACCGTTAGGGCAAGGCTTATAGGAAGCTTATGCTTCCTTATAAGAAGGTCTAAAATATATGTTATCACTTCGGTATCGGTTTTAAGCGCAAGATTATATTTATACATTTCAAGGTACCTTTTGTTTATTCCGTAAGAAGATATTTCTCCGTTGTGCACTATAGACCAGTCCAGCAGCGTAAACGGATGGGCGCCTCCCCACCAACCGGGCGTATTAGTAGGAAACCGATTGTGCGCCGTCCACATATATCCTTCTATTTCTTCTAATTTGTAAAAATCGGCGATATCCTCGGGATAACCTACCCCTTTAAACGCCCCCATATTTTTTCCGCTGGAGAAAACGTATGCCCCGTCGTAATTCTGGTTAATAAGCATAACGCTGTTGACTACAAAATCGTCGTCCCCGAGTTCGTGAAACAGTTTATCCGGCCTGTCGGATTTAGGCTTTATAAAATAGCGGTGCAGATAAGGATGGTCGTATATTTTAGAAGTCCTGAAAGTGGGAATAGGCTCTTCTTTTTCTATAATAAAATTATTCTTAATATATTCTTCGACGTCCGCCTTAGCCGAAAGGTTATCGTACATTATATGGAAAGCATATAATTCGGCGTAATCGGGATAGTTGCCGTAAACGGCAAAACCGCCGCCTAAGCCGTTTCCTCTGTCATGCTCCACAGATATGGATTTTTTTATATCGCTCCCGTTCGTCTTAATTTTCTTCGCGTTTATGATGCCGCATAATCCGCATCCCGATATATCCCTTTCCGCATTGAATTTATTTTTTATCCTGAACACTTTAATCCCTCTATTTTTTTTATAAATTTATGTAATATAATCGATTTAAATATAACATATATACATTTTTTTAACAATATGCCCTATAAAATATTTTCGTCTATTATCCTTTTGAATTCCGGATCCAGAGTCTTTTTTACAGGCGGAAGCCCTAATTTTTTACGCATACCTTCCTGCGGGTCGCCGAGCCTGAGCGTTTTAAAGAAAAGCTCCTCCGCTTTTTTAACATTCCGCGGACCGACGTCGTTCTTTATAGCAAGGTTTTTTAACGTCGTAAGAACGGTTTCCCAGCTGTAATTTTGAGGGCACAATTCCACGCACGTATGGCATTCAAGACATTCCCACACTATTTTAGAAGACATAGCCCTTTCTACGTCGTTGTCCAGAATCATTTTTATAACTAAAGGCGGGTCGTAAGATTCAAAAGAAAGGCTCATAGGGCAGTCGTTTTTGCATGCGCGGCAATTATAGCATCTGACTAAAGAATCCCTGTCGAAAACAGCCGAATAATCGGTCAGCGCTTTTATGCCGTTAAACTTTTCGATAAACTTTCCGGCTTTGATTTTATGCTGCGATATAAAGTCCTCCGCGCCTTCTATTCCGAAAGCAAGACACATAAGTTCTTCTAAGGTTATGACCGGAATCTGGCGGTTAAGCCCCTCTTTTAAGAGCATAAATTGATTTGTATCGAACTGCGTAAAACATGAGGGACATACCGTAGAAATGGCATCGGCTTTGCTCTCGTTAATAGAATCTAATTTTATCCTTGCCATAACAAGCGATTTATCATGCTCGTCAACCCTGTCCAATGCCTGTCCGCAACACATCATTTTGTTCTTATAATTTACTACGTTTGCCCCGAGCGCTCTTAAAATATTGTCGTATTTACGCGGGTCGAACGGGGAATCGAAATTTATGGCATGGGAAGGCCTGACTAAATGGCATCCGTAATGTATGGCGATATTTAAGCCTTTAAGGGGATATTTAACGTTTGCCCTGATTTTATCGAGTCCTACTTCGTCGTGAAGATGCTCTATAAAGTGATATACCGACGATTTGCCGGAGAAGTTCAAGTTAAGGTTCTCGAGAGTTAGATTCAATTTTTTTTGATACGGAAGGTTAGACGATACTTTTGCCTTTATCTGCTTGAGATTTGAATAACATCCGGTGCAAACAGACATAATATCTACATTTTCATTTTCGGCAAGGGCGATATTTCTTATTCCCGTTAAATCGAAAAGAGTTTCGTCGATGTTTTTTACTAAAGATTTTTCGGGACAGCATGTAAAAGAGTCGATATCCCTGTATTTTATATTTAATCTGTCTAGTACCAGTCGCGTTGCTTTTTCCATAAAAGGAAACTTTGCCTGAATGGTACAGCCCCAAAAAAAAGCATATTCTTTATTCATATTTATATTTTATTATTGTATAATTTATTTATGTATCTATATATAAACAGTATAAAATATATTAAAAAAAAATTCAATTTTAAAATGATATGAATATCATAAAAGAGATTCAGCCGTTTGAATTAGATTCGCATATCGATTTCGATTACGCTAAATCGTTTTCTTCTTCCGGCATGCCTATTGCCATAAAGGGAATTAAAGGCGAAATCCTTTATATGAACCAACCCGCAAAAATGCTTTCCAATTCTTCTAAAGAAACCATTTTCGTTTCATACGACGAAAAATTATCCGAAAACGCAAAACGCATAAATGAACTTAGCCATACGGCGATAAATAAAACAATAAACGTAAAAACGGGAAGCGGGCAAATAAAAGAAAGATTTTTTAATATCGAAAGCATAACTCTTTTAAACAAATTCGGACTTTTTTCCGGAACTTTATTTATTTTTCACGATTTAACGCCTTTAGTCGATTCCATCGTTTCTTTAAGCGGAAAATCAGGTAAAAACGGCACGGTTTACGATGAAATAACAGGCATGTTTTTAAAAAATCAGTTCGAAGAAGTTTTTTCGAGGGAAACCGAAAGGTCGGAAAGATACCGGTTTCCTTTATCGGTATCGGTATTCTATTTTGAAAATTTAATTTTTTTCGGACAGTCGTCAGGAAACGACAAGCTTAACCAGGTACTTAAATATATAGGTATTTATTTTAAGCAGAAATTGAGAAAAACCGATATAGTTTTTAGAATAGATTTTAATAATTTCACCGGCATAATGCCCCATACCGATTTTGAAAATGCCGATAAGAAATTTAAAAAAATTAAGGATGAGTTGTTCGGGCTGTTAAAATTCCCCGATAACGTAAAACCGGTTTTAAAATACGGAATTTCGGAATTAAATTTAAAAAAACATTATAAAAATTATAACCTGCTGATAGAAGAAGCTAAAATAAATTTGAAAGAAAGGAGCAATCTATCCGCCGAGCAGAACGGCGGATACGCTTTTTAAATATTTATACGAGGAAATTAAAGAAAATATTATGCTTATATAAATAAGAGCCAAACCTATATATCCGAAATTCAGATAAAAATGCTTATAATAAATAAGCAGGCAAAATATTCCGAACATCTGAAACGCCGTTTTCCATTTTCCTTCTCTTCCGGCAGAAATAACTATGCCTTTTTCGCTTGCTATCGCCCTTAATCCCGTTACGAATATTTCTCTGAATATTATTACCGCTACTACCCAGGCTGGAATTCTTTTTAGCGGTATCAGCATAATAAGAATAGTTATAACGAGCAGTTTATCCGCAATCGGATCCAGAAAAATTCCAAGATTGGTCACAAGCTTTTTTCTTCTTGCGATATAACCGTCTATAAAATCGGTCAAAATCGCGATAAAGAAAAATACGGCGGCATATATTCCGTAAATTTCTTCTTTAAAAAAAAGCAGCCCGAATATTACGGGTATGATTAAAATTCTTGAAAAAGTAAGAATATTGGGAATATTGTATATCTGCTTTTTATCTTTCATTTGCTCTATCTTTTTTCCTTGTAGTATTGCATAACCTCGTTGACATAGTTGCGGGTCTCGTCATAAGGAGGTATGCCGCCGTATTTTTTAACGGCTTTACTGCCGGCGTTATAAGCGGCAAGGGCTAACGGCAGGTTGCCTCTATATTTAGATATAAGACTCTTTAAATATTCCGTGCCGCCGTAAATATTCTGGGACGGGTTAAAAGGGTCGGTTACATCGAGCTTTCTCTGCGTTTGAGGCATTAGCTGCATGAGTCCTTCGGCTCCTTTATCCGAAACCGCTTTAATATTAAACCCGGATTCAGCTTTAATGACCGCTTCTATTAATTTAGGGCTTACGTTATATTTTTTTGAAGCCTTTAATATTATATTTTTGTATAATACGCGTCCGTATCCGTTAATATCGATTCCGCTTTTACTTTGCGTACGCATATAAAGATTGTATCCGCTTGAAACGGGAACGTTCGAGAAATAAACGGTTCCGTTTTTGCCGACGCGCATATATATATCGGCGGCGGCGGCAACGGAGTAGATTATGTTTATTAAAAAAACTGCAGTTGCAGTAAAAATATATAAAGTCTTCATAGGCTTTCACGCAGTAAAGCATTCATAGCGGCGGCGGCCGATGAACTGCCGCCCAAATTTCCAAAATTACCTATTGCATTGAAAAAATTATTTTTATAAAGAGCCTCCTTAGACTCGGAGGCGCCTACAAAACCCACGGGCATTCCTATAATTAAAGACGGTTTGTAATTTATAGTTTTATAAAGTTCGCCGCAGATATCAACGGCTGCCGCAAGCGCAGTGGGAGCATTGCCTATTATTATTATATCGGGCAGTTTTTCGCTTATAGCGGTTTTAATAGAAAAAGCGGATTTAGTCGTTCCGGAGGCATCGGGCGGCGTTCCCGAGGAATTAATATAACAGCTTAAGTCCATAATTATGTTTTTATTAACGTTTCTGCTTATCCCCGCCTTTGTCATTTCAGAATCGCATACGATTTTTAAAGGTTCTTTTTTAAGGATTTTTTCTTTGATGAGCCTTATGCTTTTTTCTGCCGAGCCGTTAGTGAAAAAAATAGTGCCTGCATAACTTATGTCGCTTGTGGCATGAATAACTCTTTTCACAACTGTTTTCTCGGCTTCGGAATACGAATCTTCGAAACGTTTGTCGTCCTTTAAAAGAGAATCTATAATGCTTATGCTTTTTCCGTAAATAGCCTCTCCTGCGTTCATACCGTGAGATAAAACCGTTCCGTTCATTGTTTATGCGTTTCCTGCTTATAAATGTTATAATATATAAATATATATTAAAATTTACCATATTTTATCTTTAAAAACAAGCAGATAAAGCCTTTAAAAAATAATAAATGAATAATAAATACTGGATATTCGACAAATCGCAAAAAGAACTAGAAGAATACTGCGCAGCAAAAGGATTTAAAAAATATAACGCCGAACAGATTATGAGATGGATTTATTCCTGCAGGCTTTTCGATTTTTCAAAAATGACGGATATTCCTAAACCTCTCAGGGAAAACCTTGCCGGTAATTTTAACGCATCGCTTTCGGAAATCGTAGATACGCAGTACGAAACGGATGCCGGGGGCAGTTCTAAAAAATATCTTATAAAATTTCGGGACGGAGGGACTGCGGAATCCGTTTTGATAAACTATAAAAAAAGAAAAACTTTATGCCTGTCGTCCCAGATAGGGTGCAGAATGGGTTGCGCTTACTGCGAAACATCGGGCATGGGTTTTACAAGAAACCTGACGTCGGGAGAAATAATATCCCAGATATTAACGGTAGAAAACGATACCGGAGACGCTGTTACCAATATCGTTTTTATGGGCATGGGCGAACCTTTAGATAATATAGGAGAAGTGGAAAAATCGCTGGATATAATATCTAACGATAAATTTATCGGCATAGCTCCGAGAAAAATAACCGTTTCCACATGCGGATTACTGAATGTCCTGAACAGCTTAAATTTTAACGAATACAGATACAAGATTGCCGTGTCTTTAAACGCGTCCGATAATACGACAAGAAGCATGCTTATGCCCGTTAATAAAAAATTCCCGATAGAAAATTTAGCCGCTTTGATAAACGGCAAAAAACCTTCTATTCATAATAAAACAACGATAGAATACGTGCTGATAAAAGGAATAAACGACGGCATAGAAAACGCGGTAAAATTAATTAAAATGTTTTCGCCAGCAAAGGTAAAATTTAACCTAATACCTTTAAATAAAGAACAAAATTCGATACATCTGAAAAACTTCGAAAGACCGGACGATGCCGCGGTAGACAACTTTAAATCGAAATTAGCTAAAGCCGGCTTTACGGTAACCGTAAGATTTTCAAAAGCCCGTTCGATAAACGGCGGGTGCGGACAGCTTAAGGCGAAAACGATAAATTCCTGATAAAATATTTTTGGAAAATCCCGCTGCCCGAAAGAGGAAAATTTTTAGATATTTTAATTATATCTTTTATGCCGCTTTCCCTTTGCGGAGGTTCCGCCGATATGTATTTTAAACATCCCGAAAGAACCGACCCGTCCATTACGTTAATATTTTTTCCTTTGAATGGAAAAATATCGAGCAAATCTATAATATCCGGCCTTATATGGCTACCGAAAGTTCCCGAAATATATACGTCGAAATCTTCGTAGTCCGAAATTTTAAATTTATCGAGCAGTATTTCCGAAGCCGATTTGACTGCAGATTTTGCAAATTGAAACTGCCTGACGTCTTCCTGAAAAAATTTTATATTATTTTTACCGTCTAAATAAAGAATAATTTCATTTTCGCCTTTTTTTTCAGTTTTTCCGACGACCGTGAAACTTTCCGATTCTATTTCTTCCGGCGGCAGAATTCTGCCGTCTTTATTTATTACGCCTTCCCTTAAAAGTTCATACATAAGGCTCATTATGCCGCTTCCGCAAATTCCCGACGGAGCCTGAGCGGATATAGTTTCAATTTGAAACGCGCCGTTTTTGAGGCGGACATCGGAGACCGCCCCGTCAGAGGCGGTCATTCCGGATTTTATATTTCCGCCCTCAAATGCGGGACCGGCGGGAGCGGAAGTGGTATATATTCTATCTTTGCAACCTACGGCTATTTCGACGTTTGTTCCAAAATCCGCGATAAAAGCCGGCTTATTTCTATTAACCATATCCAAATAATAAACGGACGCGACGGCGTCTCCGCCGACGAACCCGTCTAATACCGGAAAAATAAACAGTTTTTTATCTTTAATATTAAAGCCGGGGATGCAGTCGGTATTTTCGGGGAAAAAAATTTCGGAAGACGTCCTGTAGGGAGGCTTTGAAAGCGAAATTAAGGGATAAGCGCATAATGCCATTTCCATAACCGTATTGCCGGCAACGGCAACCTCTTTTATATCCCCGTAATTAAATCCTATTTCATTTTTGTATGAATCTATAAGGGCGTTTATAGTCGATACCGCCCTTTCCTGCAGTTTTTTAACGGAATTTTTATCTAAACCGTTCTGTATCCTTTTTACGGAATCCAGCCCGAATTCCGGATACTGGAAATTCAAGAGGCTTTTAGCCGGAAAAACGTTTTTTCCGCCGCCGGTCAAAACCGCCGCAACGGTCGTCGTACCGAGATCTACACCGAGCGAGTATTCCATCGTTATATTATGTTTATATAAATGCCGCCTTCTACGTTTTTATCTAAAACCCTGCCTATCTTATAAATAGGTTCGCCTTTTATTTTGAATATCGTTTCCGTTTCCGCGGCTTTGCTTTCGGGAACCGAAAATATTAAACCTCCGGAAGTTTCGGCTCCGAAAGCTATCCATAATAAGGTTTCGTCGATGCCGTTTTGTATAGACGCATACCTGCTGAAATATTTTCTGTTGCGCTTGGTTCCGGCAGGATTAATTCCTTTCTTTATAAGTTCCCGGACTCCGTTTATAACCGGAAGAAGACGCAGGTCTATTTCGCAGCGCGTTCCGCTTGCGAGCATCATTTCGCTCATATGCCCTATAAGCCCGAACCCCGTAACGTCGGTTACGGCGCGAGGCGCTTTTAAAGAAACAGCCAATTCTGAAGCGTATTTATTCAGCTTCGACATAGACAGAGCCGCCTCTTTCATCGTGTCTTCGTTAAGAAAATCGGTGCATATGGCGCTTACGGCAAATCCCGTACCGAGGCTTTTAGTAAGAAACAAAACATCCCCTGGTTCCGCGCCGCTATTCGAATAAATTTCATTTATACCGCATATGCCGGTAACGCTAAGACCGTATTTTATTTCTTTATCGTCTATAGAATGTCCGCCCAGAAGAGCGGCGCCGGCTTCTTTAATCTTATCCAAACCTCCCAGCAGTATAAGATTAAAAACTTCTTTTTCTATATCGTTTACGGGAAAACAGGCGATATTCAATGCCGTTAAAGGCTTCCCTCCCATGGCGTAAACATCGGAAAGGGCGTTAGCCGCCGCAATCTGTCCGAAAGAATACGGGTCGTCCACCACCGGAGTAAAAAAATCTACCGTTTGGATAAGGCAGACGGAATCGTTAACTTTATAAACGCCTGCATCGTCTTTATATCCGAAGCCTACTAAAACATTGTCGTTTTCGGGCACCGGCAGTTTTTCTAAAATTTTGGAAAGGTCCTCCGGACCTATCTTGCACCCTCAGCCGTGTGCGCTTGTCAGACTAGTAAGTTTGTATTTCTTCGACGTCATGCTGTTCAATTTTGTGACTGGGACAGAATTGAATTCTGTCCCAGTATTTAATTTATGGAGTCGGCATTTTCCCGCCCACTATGAGATATTTAAGGTCTTTGTCGGTAAACTTGACCCCGCCTCCGAAATATACCGACCTCTGCGAATTATCTGTTATATTATCGTATCCGGCGTCTAAAAATATATGCCTGTAAAAAGTATAGGCGATGCCCGCGTTAATATCCTCGCTTACGCCGTTGTTATCGGCATTAAAACCGAACGCCCTTGCATAAAGCTTAAGATTTTTGCCCGTATCCGGAACATAATAATTTACGCCTACAGCGCCGGTCGAATACAGCAATCCGGCAAGAAGCGTAAAATTATAGAAATTTTTTGCTATCAAGGCATTAAATTTTATATTGTTGGAGTAGCTGTATTGGGTCGTATTAGTAGTTACGCTCGAAGGATAAAACTCCCCCGACGGAGGATTGTTGGTAGTGTAAGTCGTGGTCTGGGTTTCTCCGTAAGTATTCCCGTAACCCATAGGCACCGAAGCCACGCCGAGTTCGTAATAATGTCCGGGAGACGGCTGAAGCTTAACGTTCACCTGAGAAACGGAGCCTTTGCTCCTTGCAAGATATTGGGAATTCATATTTACCTTAACCTGAAATTGACTGTATCCGCCGACTAAATTATTAATTCCTTTAAGCGAGCCGTTAAGATTGTCGTACACCGAATTTCTGTTGACTAACCTGCCTATGGTTCCCTGGCCGTTATTAATTTTAGAAGAAATCCCGTACAGTTCGTTTAAAGTAAGTTTTAATTTTTTTGTATCTGCATTTATATTTTTTAGGCTGTCGTTAATATTGCCTCTATTTTTAGCTACGATATAATTCAAATTTTTAGAAAGCCCCTTTATATTTTCGGTAATGGCGGGAAGTTCCGTTCTTAGATTATAGGATATGGCATCGAAGTTATGGATTGTCCTTGTAATAGCGGCATCGTTCTGCACGGTTAACCCGTTAATATTTTTTGAAATAGAAGCAAAATTGGACATAATTACGTTCACGTTTTGCTGGTTTTCATAAACAAGCCTATTTAAATTTATCGAAAGCGCCGCGATATTGTGAAGTATAGCCTTTATATTTTCTTCGCCGGTTTTTGTGCCAATCGAGTTTTTTAACGATTTAGAAACTCTTTCCAGGTCTCCCGCAGTCTTGGAAAATTTCATAATAAGGGCGGACATGCTCTGGGGAGATATTTCGCTTCTTATAACTTCCTTATTTAAAGATTCTTTAGTTTCGGACGCCGGCTCTGCGCCTGCCGGAGATATAGATATATAAGCTTCTCCGAGCAGGCTCATCGACCTTATGGATGCAACATATTGCGGATAAACCTTGTACTCTGTTTTTATCGCCATATAAACCCTGGCAAGCCCTTTTTCTAAGCTGATTTTTTCTACGGTTCCTATTTTTATTCCGGCCATAGTAACCGGAGTTCCCGCTCCTATCCCGTTTGCCGATTTAAAATATGCGGAAATAATGTAAGTCGGGGGCTTAAATATGCGTATTTTTCCTACCTTGACCGAAAAATAGGCGAGTATCAGCAAAACCGCAACGACGAAAATACCTACCTTGGTTTCTTTATTGATATTCATAACAAATAAATAAATTTAAATTAAAATAGGTCCTTCCATGCTTCCGGTTATAAACTGTTTAACGACGGGATTGGCAGAATTTCTGAACTCTTCGGGCGCTCCCGATTCTATAATCCTGCCGTCGTAAAGCATCGCAATAATATCTCCGGTTTTGAACGCCCCCGATATATCGTGGCTTATAATTATTCCGGTAAATTTAAATTTATTATGCATAGATATAATAAGATTATTAATCACGTCGGACATAACCGGGTCTAGTCCGGTAGTAGGTTCGTCGAAAAGCATTATTTCGGGATTCAGTATTAAAGCTCTTGCGACTCCTACCCTTTTTCTCATTCCGCCTGAAATCTCGGAGGGCATCTTTTTATCCTGTCCTTTTAACCCTACGTCTTCCAAGACGGAAAAAACCCTGTCTTTTATTTCTTTTTCGGAAAGCTTCAGATGGCGCCTCAGCGGAAACGCCGTATTTTCAAACACGGTTAAAGAATCGAGAAGCGCTCCGTCCTGAAATACCATTCCGAATTTTTTCCTTATCTCGTTAAGCTCCTTTTTTTTTAAGGCGTTTATATCTATGCCGCCTATTAAAACCTTTCCCGAATCAGGTTTCATAAGCCCGATTATGTGTTTCAGCATTACGCTTTTCCCGCCGCCGCTTCTGCCTATAACGACCGTTATTTGTTTGTCGCCGAACTCTATGTTTAAATTATCTAACACCTTTACGCCGTTAAACGATTTAGACAACCCCTCCAAAATAATCATAACGAAAGATTAATAAAATTAATAAATTTTGTCCTTATATTTAACGGTTTTTAATTAATTAAACATATTAAATTATATAAACGCCTATATATAATTTATAATTATATATCCCGTCCTTTAATTAATCAATTAATAATGCGGCAAAAAGACAAAAATAACTAAAAAAGAATAGAGGTGAGCAAATAATCCGCAAAAAGAATATAAACCGAACTCAGTACCACTGCCTGAGTAGTAAACCTCCCTACCCCTTTTGCGCCTCCGGTAGTCTGAAAACCCTTAAAGGTGCTTATTACCGCAAGTATCGCACCGAAAAAAACAGATTTTAATAAACCGTTATATATATCGCTCAGTTTGATATACTGGTATATCTTTTCGATATAAGTAACATGGTTAAGCCCTAAAAAATACACGTAAACCACATAACCGCCTATTATGCCTATCAAAGAGCACAAAACGGCCATTACCGGAAGCATAGCCATTGCGGCAAGTATCCGCGGAACCGAAAGAAAATAATACGGGTCCACAGCCATAACTTCCAGGGCGTCTATCTGCTCGGTAACTTTCATGGTTCCTATTTCCGACGCCATAGAAGAACCGCATCTTGCGGTTATCATAAGCGCGGTAAGGACGGGACCCAACTCTCTTACCATAGACAATGCGACCGTTGGTCCTATCATATATGTAACTCCGACTATTTTCGCGGCGTAATAAGCCTGAAGCGACAGAACCATGCCGGTAAAAAGGCCGGTCAATCCGACAACATAGAATGAATCCATTCCGATAAAAATTATCTGGTCTATGAGATTTTCGAAATTTATAAAATATTCCGGTATCGAAATAAGGGACTCCCACATATAAATCGCGATAGAACCTAATTCGTCAACGGTATATAAAGCAAATTTACCTGTTTTTTCAAACGGAACGAGAATTATATTATTCATAAAACCGCTGTTATGACTCTTCCAGTTCGACATGCCAGTAAGCGTTATCCACCAAATTAAGAAAAGGCATCCATTCTTTATACATAATGTTTGTAAGGGATATATGGTAATACGGCGACCATTCGGGTTTTCTCGGTTTTTTTATTAATTTCATTCCGGCTCCTTCCGGAGTCCTTCCTCCTTTGGCTCTATTGCATGGAATACAGCTGCACACTACGTTTTCCCAAGACGAGATGCCTCCGGACATTCTAGGAATAACGTGGTCCAGGTTTAAATCGCTTTTTTTAAATTCTTTACCGCAATACTGGCATCTGTTTTTATCTCTCAAAAAAATGTTTGCTCTTGAAAATTTGATATATCTTTTGGGCAGCTTATCGTAATTAAGCAGAATTATTACTCTCGGCGCCCTTATTACCCTGCCTACGAGTCCGATAGAATTTGTTTTTTCGGTTACGGAAAGTTCCCGCCATGAGTCGAAACTGAATGTCCTATAGTTTTCGTCAACCGCTTTGGCGATATCCTGATAAAGCAGTATAAGCGCCCTCTTCAGAGATGTAACGTGGACGGGCAAAAAAGACTTATTTAGTACGAGAACGCTTGAAGATACCATAATTATTTTATTTTCGTATTTACGATAAAATTAAATATTAATATATTATATCAATAAAATAAAAAATAAAACACCAAAAAGTCTTATTTTGAAATTAATGCAAGGGCATCCGATATATCTTTAAAATCGTTTTCCAATACGGTTCTCATGTCAAGGAGGTATTCTTCGTTTTTTATTTTTCCGATAATCGGAGTATTGCAACCTCGGAAAAATTTAGCCAGTCCGGACGCGTTTATTTTTTTATGGACGATGCTCAAAGCAAAAGTCTTAAGCTCATAATCGGGAAGCGCGCCGCCGCCGACTATGCTTGAATCTTCGACTATTTTAAAATAGAATGAATTTTTATCGATATTTTTAAATTTTTTAATTTTATTTAAAAGTTTTACCGCTTTTTTTCTTATTTCTTTTTCGGTCTGGGCTATAAGAAAAAGGGTCGGAATATTTTTTACGGCTCTTTCGGTATCTAAATATTCGAACAGAACCGCTTCCAGCGCGGCAAGCGTCATCTTGTCTA
>JAKAKK010000061.1:0-4499 GCA_021813525.1 bacterium | reverse complement strand
GCTTTTTTTCTTATTTCTTTTTCGGTCTGGGCTATAAGAAAAAGGGTCGGAATATTTTTTACGGCTCTTTCGGTATCTAAATATTCGAACAGAACCGCTTCCAGCGCGGCAAGCGTCATCTTGTCTATTCTGAATGCCCTGCTCAAAGGGTTTGAAGCGATCATATCGACATATCCGGCTTTTCCGGCTATGATTCCCGCCTGAGGTCCTCCGAGAAGCTTATCTCCGCTGAACGTAACGATATCTACTCCGGTATCGACGACTTCCTGTGCCGTAGGTTCATAAGGCAGTCCGAATTTTTCCAAACCGACGAAACTTCCGGAACCAAGGTCTTCCATAACGGGTATATTATACTTTTTCCCTATAGCGGCTATATCGCTGCCTGACGGCGCATATACAAAACCGCTCATCCTGAAATTGCTTTGATGAACCTTTAATAATAAGGCTGTATTTTCATTTATGGCGGATTCGTAATCCTGCGGCTTAGTTTTGTTAGTAGTTCCCACTTCTACGAGTAGCGCCCCCGATGCTTTCATTATATCGGGTATTCTGAATGAACCGCCTATTTCGACGAGTTCGCCTCTCGAAACGATAACCTCTTTTTTGGCTCCGGCGCAAAAAGACGACAGCGCCATAAACACCGCGGCGGCGTTATTATTTACTGCTAAAGCCTTTTCGCATTTTAAAATTTTTTTAAGAAGATACTCTATGTGAGAATATCTTTTTCCTCTTTTCCCTTCTATTAAATTAAATTCTAAATTGGAATAAGAAGACGAAATCTTATATATGTTCTTTAGGGCGCTTTCCGGCAGTATAGAGCGCCCTAAATTAGTATGGATAACTACTCCGGTTCCGTTAACGACTTTCTTAAGGCTGTAGGAAAAGTTATTAAAATTGTCTAAAAGTTTTTTAACGAAATAATCGTTCGTAAAATTAAAATTATCGGGTGTGCCAATCCCATTTTCGGAATTTAAAAAATCGATTACCGCGCTTCTTTCAGATTTTATTAATTCTTCTATTTTTTCTTTGATAAATTCGCGGGGGAAAGATTCGGCAAGCCTTATGACGGCATTATTCTGAAGAATAGACTGCACGCTCGGAAACCGCCTTAGAATATCATGCTTTTTATTGTTTTCCATAGTTATTATAGCTTATATAGTTTCAAACGATTTAAGCCTTTTACCGGTGTGAAAGGACAAAAAATCCCTTAAAAATATTGAACAATCCGTTAATATTTCTTCTTTTACCGCTAATTTATTTATTATAGACAAATCCGACCCGGTCATCAAGTTAGATAAATTTATAAAATTAACGGGCAGTTTCTTGATTTCGGAATATGCGTTTCCGTTATTTTTATCCTCCGCGCAGGATTTGCAGATTACGCCTCCTTTTTTTAGGTTAAAATCGAAGGAATTACGCAGATTGCTTTCCGAACAGTCTATGCAGTTCGAAAAATTAGGATAAATGCCGGTAAATTTAAGAAGATTAGAAATAAAATAAATTTCATATTTAAGCAGGACTGTGTTTACCGAAACGGGCATCTGTTCTGCGGAGGCTCCCGTTTCTAATTTATCGAGGCTTTTAAAAATATTTTTTATAAGGTTAAAAATATTTTTGCTATTGTCTCTTTCCTGACACAAAATTCTTGAAATTTCGGTAAGCTTTGTCAGAAAAAGATATATATTTATATCTTTTCTTAGGTTTTTATAATCTTCCACGATATCGGCTTCATATAAAATATCCAAGGTCATTCCCGGCTTTTCATAAAATTTTATATTTGTAAGCATTGCAGGTTCAAGTTTGCCGAGAAACCTTTTTTTGCTTTTTCTTGCATTATTGGCAAAGCACGTAATCTTTCCATAGTCCTCGGTAATATAGCTTAACAGCATATCCGCTTCATTCATCTTTTTTGCGTAAACGATAAAGCCGTTTGTGGAAAGCAGTTTCATAAAATTAAGCCTTTATTCGCCGGAATTAAATATTATAAATATTCCTATTATTATAATAAAAACGCCCAGCCATCTTCTTATGCTTACTTTTTCTTTCAGGAATATTTTAGACAGCAGAACCACTAAAACATAGCCGCTCGACAACATAGGATAGGCGATGGAAAGCGGCAGTTTAGACAAAGCGAGAAGATAAAAGACCGTTGCAAAAAAAAGCATTATAAGCGCGCCGAATATAAAGGGGTCTAAAAATACCAAAATAGATTTAAGTCCTATGCTTAAATGTTCTTTTTTAACCCTTCCGGAGCCTATTTTTTGCAATATTTGCCCTATAGAAGTAAACATCACCGCAAGGCTCATAAATATATAAGAAATTGTCGCCATGATATTATATTATATATTTTTTCAGTTTCAACAGTTCGGTATAAGTAGGCAGAATATAAATTTTTTTGTCCGGCCGGTTCCATTCCCGCGCAATTTTAAAAATTTTTCTCAATGCCGTTTTCAAATTATGCTCTACCGTAATATTATTTTTATCGAAGCCCGCCGCTTTTAATCTTAGGGCTAAATCGAAGGGCCTGCGGCCGGCGATAACTATTTTTCCGATATTTTCTACGTATTTTTCGAATTCTACGTCCCATATCCATGAAACGTCTCTTCCGTCGGCATCCCTGTCGGAAAACGCGAATAAAATGTTTACGGGATAAAGACGTCCGCCTCGGTTTCCGGTTATCTTTTCAAGGACGCTGTTAAACCCCGCCGGATTTTTTACAAGGTCTATATTTACTTCTAAGTCTTTTATCGTTTTTTTGAAAGACCTGCCGAATTTGGTTTTAAAGTTTTCAAACGAATGCTTTATCGCGCCGTCTCCTATTTTAAAATCTTTTAAAACCGAATAAGCCGCAAGGTAGTTGGCAACGTTGTAGCGTCCGGTCAGAACCGGCTTAAAATCAAACCAACCGCCGTCAGTTCCGCTGTTGGATATTATTTTTATCCCGCCGGCGTTATCGTCCGAAGCTTGAACGTCCGGTGCGGGATTCGCGAAACCGCACTTTTCGCATTTAAAATTATGAAAAAGGACACGTCCGTCCGATTCTTCCCCTTTAGAAAGAACGCTTCCGCACTTCGGACACGCAAAAGCGTCCGTTAGAGCCGTTTCCGGTAAATATGCCCCTGTCCGGTCTTTGTCCAAACCGTAGTATATTTTACGGTTTTTTAATTCATAACCTATAAACGAGGCTAGCGGTTCAAAGGAAGGCAGAACAAGCAGAGGATTGCCGGATAAACTTTTTACCGCCTTTTTTATTTCAAAAACGGTGGAGTTAACCTCGCCGTATCTGTCTAACTGGTCCCTGTAAAAATTAGTTATAACTACGGCGTCCGGATTCAGCTTGGAAGAAATATAAGGAAATACTTTTTCATCCGATTCTATAACGATAAAATCGGCGGAAAATTTAAAAACGGGACCGGCGGAGATGCTCAGCCTTTCAAACTTGAAACAGTTTATAACTGCCCCGAAAATACCGTTAGCCATATTAGCGCCGTTTGAATTCGAGCAAACGCTTTTTCCGGCGTTTTTAAGCGTTTCGGCAATAAGGTTTGCCGTCGTGGTTTTGCCGTTTGTGCCGGTCGTTATAATAACCGGAACGTCGAGGGCGGAAACATATCCGGCAAAATCGTCCAAAATATTCTTATCTATCTTCCTTAAAATATGTACGGGTAGAACGTCCCCTTCCCTGCCTAAAAGTTTATTTAATACAAATTTTAAAAAAATATAAAAAAATATTTCCGCTTTATTTTTTTTTCTTAATAACATAATTAATTTAATAACTTATTTTATTTTCCTTGAAATATCAATGGCTTAAATATTGCTTAAAAATTAATCAATTTGATTAACTGCTTAATTTTTCTATAAATCCTTTTTGGAACATTAAGGCTTTAATATAAGAAATTAACAGCGGCTGTGAAATTGTCACAAAAACGTAATAAAAACGTAACATTACTGTAACATTGCCTTCATGAAACCTTAACAAACCGCTTTATCTTCTCGACGGCTTCCATGGCATTCTTTGCATAGATATCCGCATTAATCGATTTTGCATAATCTTCGGTGACTACCGCCCCGCCGACCATCGAAAAAACCTTTAGGTTATGTTTTTTAAGTTCTTTAATGACACGCTCCATTTCGGTGACGGTAGTAGTCATTAAAGCGGAAAGCCCTACAAAATCGACTTTATTTTTTAACGCTTCTTCTACTATCTTTTCCGTTTTGACGTTTCTGCCGAGGTCTATAACGTCGTAGCCGTTGTTTTCGAGAAGCATAACAACTATATTTTTCCCTATATCGTGCACGTCTCCTTCAACCGTAGCCATTAATATTTTAGGTCCGGAAGAAACAGAATCGTTTTTAGGCAATTCGCGTTTAATTCTGTTAAACGCCGTTTTCATCGCTTCGGCGCTTTCCATTACCTGAGGAAGGAAGTAAATATTTTTATCGAAAAGCCTGCCTACTTCTTCGAGAGCGGGAATTAAATATTTATTGCCTATATTCAA
>JAKAKK010000049.1 GCA_021813525.1 bacterium | reverse complement strand
CAAAAGCCACAGCCTTAAAATACCCGATGCCTTAATCGGCGCCACATCCCTTTATTATAAAATACCTTTATTTACTTATAACAAAAAAGATTTTAATTTTATAAAGGAATTAAAATTATACTAATATTTACATAAATAATAACCAAAGCTTTAATATTAAAACTAACATGAAGGGTCATGCCGTTATCAATAATGGCGAGTTGCTTGAATTGCTTAAAAAGTTGGGAATATGCTATAAAAGATATAAGCACAAACCAATATATAATGTTGCAGATGCAGAAAAATATGCAAAAAATATTGACGGCGCTCATTGTAAAAATCTGTTTTTAAAAGACGCGGAAGGGAAACTGTATTTGGCTGTTACATTAGAGAAAAAGAGAATTGACCTTAAAGGCGTGTCAAAGCAGATTGGAGCTAAACGACTATCGTTTGCTTCGGATGATATGTTAGAAAACGTACTAAATATTAAACCGGGCGGGGTTACTCCTTTTGCGTTGATAAACGATATAAATAAGCATACTGTTGTGCTCTTTGACCAAGATATATTGAAGGAAAGAAAATTAAGCTTTCACCCGCTTGTTAATACTGAGACGATAACTATTAGCACGGAAGACATTTTGAAGTTTATAAATTACTGCGGGCATAAATTGATTTCTATTGAGAATCCTTTCAAAGAATTAATGACCCCGCCGGAAAAACAAGTCCGGAAAATAGGGTTTAAAATAGAAAAACAATAACCGCCTTTTACGGAAGCGTTAGATATTTCGTGTCAGTCTGATTTTTTATTGGTTAATTAGTAAAAATTGTATAATACTTTTTGTTTGTAAATTAAAAATATTAATCGCCAGCGTAAAAGTTGATTAACCGGTCAGATAAATTGAGATATAAAAACCTTAATGAATAGTTTTGAATTTCTCTATGAATTTTTCGGTGGTTTCTACAAAAGCCTTTGCCGATAAAGAAAGGTTATCTAAAGATTGCGCCGCTAACGCAATTTTTCTTTTTATTTCCGGTTTTATAGGAACGGAACATATTCCGCTGTAATTAAGCGGAATTGCAAGATTAGGAATAACGGCAACCCCGATACCTTCCCTGACCATTTCAATAATAGTGCCTATGTTGCGCGCTTCTATATTTTTAATTTCTTTCGTCTTCTTTATAGAATTCATTAAATTAGATGTTACCAGTATTCCGCAACTCGACCCCTTGAAAGTTAAAAGAGGTTCATTGGATAGTTCTTTTATACCTATGCTTTTTCTGTAACACAACGGATGTTTTTCGTTAAAAACTCCGAACATTTTGTCTTCTAAAAGCTGGACGAATTCAAGTCCTTCTGCGGGAAGCACTACAAAGCCTATATCGATAGCGCCTTTTAACAGCCAATCCGTTACTTCCAAATCGGTTCCTTCAAACCATGAAACTTCTATTCCTGGATATTTGCGTTTGAATTCCTTTAAAATTCCAGGCAAAATTCTTACGGAAACGCTTTGAAAACATCCTATTTTAAGACTGCCGACCTGTAAATTTTTTAATGCAGATATATCTTCTTTCAACCTGTCTATTCGGTTTAAAATATCTTTTGCATGACTATAAACTTTTTCGCCGGCCTCTGTAGGGGTAACGGTCTTTTTGTCGCTTTTAACTAATTTTATTTCAAGTTCGTTTTCAAGCGACGCTACGGAATGGCTCACTGCGGACTGCGTTATATAAAGAGCTTCCGCCGTTTTTGTGAAGCTTTGGGATTCTATTAGGGTTTTTAAAATATTCAATTGAGTTAACGTCATGAGTAAATAATCATTTTAATTATAAAAATTATTCATTTGATTCATTATAAATCAAATCTTATAATATATTCAAGATATATTCAGATTGATAACAATTCCATTATTATGATGTAAGACGGAGGTTTAACATGAAACTTAATTGGAATGCCGAAGATTACGCAAAAAATTCTCAATGCCAGTTGCAATTAGGCGAAGAACTTATCGAAAAACTTTCTTTAACCGGCAATGAATCCTTGCTAGATATAGGCTGCGGAGACGGAAAAATAAGCGCAAAATTATCTAAGATGCTAAAAAAAGGGGAAGTAGTCGGCATAGATGCATCCGAAAATATGATAAATTTAGCGTCGAAAGAATTTCCAAACGATAAATTCCAAAATCTGACATTTTATCGAATGGATGCAGGAGAGATTAACTTCTCTAAAAAATTCGATATTGCTTTTTCTAATGCTTGTCTTCACTGGATAAAAGAACATGGCGGCGTTCTTAGAAAAGTTCACGCCTGCCTTAAGCCGAAAGGCAGGATTTTATTTCAGATGGGCGGACGCGGCAATGTTTACGAAGTCTTAAATACCGTTAAATTAGTCCTGGACAAACCGGATTGGAGTAAGTATTTCAATAATTTCGTTACGCCGTATTATTTCTACGATATAAAAGACTATGAGATATGGCTTTCGGAAAATGATTTTAAGCCGGGACAATTAGAACTGATTTCAAAGGATATAAAATATGCAGGAGAAGAAAGTTTTAAAGGATGGCTAAGAACTACATGGTTTCCATTTACGGACTGCTTGCCGGAATCATTAAGGGAAACTTTTCTTGACGAAGTGTCGGAAGTTTATAAAATTAACCATCCGGTTGATAAATTCGGCAACATTCATGTGAAAATGATTCGCCTAGAGGTTGAAGCGTATGCCGTCTAAATCTAATCCAGTTATCCTGCTTAGAAATCTTTTGTCCGACGATATATCGATAATATCAGATTGGCCTTCTTATCAGCCATGCTTTAATGAACTTGATTATGCCTTAAGAAAACGAGGCTGGCTTTCGGAGTACTTTGGCAAGCCCGATACTAAGTGTTACGCCGCCGAACATTCAGGCGAACTAATTGGGTTTGCGATACTGTCCAAAACGTCTGAAACGGAAGCCGAGTTTAGAATTGCCTTAAAACCGGATAAAACAGGCAGTGGGTATGGCAGAATAATCACGTTAATGGTTTTTAACGATGGATTTATTAATATGAAAATTAACAGGATTCATCTTATAGTTAGGAAAAATAATCTAATGGCAATCCGCTTATACAAAAGCATCGGGTTTGCCGAAAGAGGCAAATGTATTAAAGAAATAAACGGTAAACATACAGCTTTTTTAATTATGGATATTTACTATAAACAATACTGCCAAAAATCAAAGGTGGAATTATGAAACGTGCTCTGCTAGTTATAGATGTCCAAAATGAATATTTTACGGGTAAACTGCCTATATCTCATCCTTTAGGTAGTTTTAGCAATATCCTTAGGATTATGGATGCCGCAATGGAAAATAAAATAGCGACGGCGGTTATCCAAAATTCAGCAATGTCTCCCGAATCGCCTGTTTTCAGAAAGGGAAGCCATGAATGGGAACTTCACCCAGAAATTGCAAAGCGGCACCGGGATATTTTGATTGAAAAGAACTTTCCCGATAGCTTTACAGGCACGATATTAGATAAATGGCTTAAGGATATTAACGCGGATACCGTTACGATAATCGGATATATGACCCAGAATTGCTGCGATTCTACGGCAAGGAGCGCATTTCATCGCGGTTACAACGTAGAGTTTTTGTCCGACGCTACTGGAACTCTTTCCATGACAAATTACGCCGGTTCCGTTAACGCCGAAGAACTGCACAGGGCTATATTAGTAACTCAGGTGCGGTTCGGCAAGGTAATAGGAACGGATGAATGGCTCTCAGGCTTAAAAGGCTGAATATATGATAAATTTTAATTAATCTAAATTTAAAGGATGCCTATAAATATGTCAAAGCGCTAGAACGTAAAATCCTACGACGATAACTTTAATTACGAGAAAAATGGTATCTGATTTATTTAATTTTTTTTTCAATAGTTTGGAATTTATTTAAAAAGCTGATAAAATAATAACATAATACATATAGGATTTTAATGCAAAATATAAAAGGCGTTCTAATATGGCAAATGCTCATATAAAGGAAAATATATTAAACCAGGTGGATAAACTACCGTACGATATGCAGCTTCGCGTTCTGGACTTTGCAAACTCGTTATCTCCCAAAGGCGTGAAGGGAGATAGTCTATCAAAATTCAGAGGGTCAATTTCTTCGGATGATTTAAAGCTTATTGAAAGCGCTATAATGGAAGGATGCGAAAAGGTTGACATGAATGAGTGGTAGGATAATTTTAGATACAAATATTATTATATCCTTGTTTAATGGAGATATTGAGATTTATGAATACATAAAACAAGCCGATGAATTTTCTTGCCGTCCATAGCGATTGGAGAGTTATATTACGGCGCGCATAAATCTTTAAAGAGCCGGCAAAACATTAAAAAAATAAATGAATTTATAAAGGAAAATATTAGTTATAAATTTATGAACTTGCCGTAATATTCTATTTTTCAAAAAGTATAAACCGCCATTGCGTTTATTGTATTTTGAATGCTCCTGCCGTTGCCGTAAACCTTATGATTGGCAATTTGGTTTTCGAATTCAAGCCTGAACTGAACATTCTTCAATATTCTTGAAGGCGGCCTGTATCCTACCGTAAAAGTCGAATCGAAATAATGATATGCGATTCCGGGAATGCTCTCCTCTTCCCACATGCCGTTAGGGTCGGAAACCGCGGTTTCTCTTATAGTTTGAGAAAATCTGCCTGCATTTAAGAGATAATAATGATGCAGATAAAACGCAATTCCCGAAAAACGGGATTTGTTAAAAGTCGAATCCGATGTGGAAATCAAAAAAGAGGGATAAATATTGCCGGAAGAATTGAACAGCGCCGGATTTATTCCGCTGTCGTAAACTATGGACTTATTTATTCCGCCGTTTAAGCCGACTTCGTAATCTAAAACCGTCGTCCAGTATTTTAAAAATTTATATTTTGCGTCTATGAAATTATAAAAAAATCTGTTTAAATTGTCCTGATAAAGATTATTATTGTAGATAATAAAATTTTCCGCTCCGTAAACGATACCTTCGTGCAATTTCAGAAACCTTACGGGCTTGTATGAAGCGATATATTCAAATGTCGGATACCTGTTTATAGGCGATAAGGCGTTATCGGTCATCGCAACGCCAAAAACCATATCGAGCCCTTTAGTAAAGGGATACTTTAAAAATATTCCTGTGAGTTCCCCCGGCTCTATCGACGTTATCGGAGAGTATGTATTAGTCCACACCCTCGATAGATTATAAGATTCAAAGCCTATTAAATAATTTTTTTCGCCAAGATAAATTTTTAATCCGTTTCCTACGGGAATGCCGAAAGATATATAAAACTGCCTGAATCCGTATATAGGGCGGTTATACACCGGCTCAGTGTAATAGGAATAGTTTCCCGTGTAAGGCCCTACGGCCTGAATGTTTTCTCCCGTATCTAAAGATACTTTAAAGCCCACCCCGAAATTATTTATTCCGTTAGAAAATGCATCTTTTGAAACCGTTATATCAAATTCATTGACCGTGAAACCGTTTGCTTTATAATTATCTATATAGTTTCCGTTGTAATTGCCGTTCGGAAACTGCGCGTTTGCAGCCGGATTTGCAAAATTATACGTATAAGACGAGGCAAAAGTGCCGAACAGTTTTATTTTTGATAAAAAAGAGCCTTTAGGGCCGGCGGTATAATTTGAACCGTAGTCCGATGCATGCGCGGGCGGCGGCGGCGAAGAAACAAACTGTGCTAAGACAAATACAATCAGAGCTGAAAGCAGCCTATAAATATTTTTTTTAAAATTAATCGTACGATTTGTCATTATTTTCATTCGCCTGCGCTATATCTTTCCTCTACCCTGCTCAATTTATAGACTGCTAATGACAGGAGCCATGCCGACGTAAGTATTACTGCGATGGCGCCGCCCAACATTCCGAATGAAACGTTGTTGAAAAAATCCCACGGCTCTCCGGTCAGGTTAAATTCCATTCCTATAACCTGAAGCCATTCGAGCGTTCCTATGCAGAATGCCAGAAAAACGGAAATACTTGTAATGGAGATATTATAAAAGATTTTTCTTACCGGATTTAAAAAAGCCCAGCTATAAGCATACTGCATTATAACGCCGTCGGTAGAGTCGAGCATCATCATGCCTGCCGAAAATATTAAAGGCAATATCATAACGTCTATAAACGGATGCCCGGAGGAAGCGAATAAAGCGGACATCGACAGTATCGCGACCTCGCTCGCGGTATCGAAGCCGATGCCGAATAACACTCCTACAAAGAACATCTGCCAGCTCGACGTTATAAGCTTCATGATTCCGCTGAAATACCGGAACATAAACCCTCTTTTCAGCAGTTCTTCCTCGATTTTCTTATTTTTAAGATTTTTAAAATCCTTTGCAATCTTAATGATGCTTATTAAGATAATAACGTTCATAAAAGCGATAAGATACAAGAACAACGCCGAAACGCCGGTTCCTATCAAACCGCCTATATCGCCCAATTCCGGATATGCCTTAACCACGAATTTTCCTATTATTATAGTAATTATAGTTAAAACGAAAACGGAAACGGAATGTCCCAGCGAAAAAAAGAATCCGACCCCGACGGGTTTTTTCCCGTCGTTCATTATTTTCCTAGTCGTATTATCTATCGCGGCAATATGGTCCGCGTCTAAAGCGTGTTTTAAACCGAAGAAAAAGGCGAGCGCGCCGAGGCTCAGCATAGTAGGAAACTCCCGCGACCTGTCGATTAGGATGACTATCGAAATTAACAGATAGGAAATTAATAAAGCGTAAAGAAGAATGACTCTCTGTTTAAAACTGAAAGAATAAAAAAGGCGTGAAAACATAATTAGACCTCCCGCTAATTAAATTAAAATATTATCTAAAAGCAGGTCTTCCGGCTTAAACGTTAGAACATTCCGCCTTCCCGGCAAATATAGACCTTGCCAGTGGCATATCGGAATATTCTTAATAACGGCTTATAATAAAAAGCCCGTTATAAGTTATCACGGCTGCGGGTACAGTACAGGATTTACACCTGTTTCCCTAAACTTTTAAGATAAAGTTCGGTTAATGTTAATATTTATTTACAAAGAACTGTTTATTAAAAGATTATCATTTATAAATAATTAGTGTCAAGGATTTTTTTATGCAATACAGATAATTTTTGACTATTTTTAGTTATAATAGTGGTATAATTAAATCAAGCGCTTTAAGTTTCGTTTAAGCATATTTTAAATATTGAAATTACATATTAAATTTATCTAGGAAGAAAAATGGACTTATCTACGGTAATAGAATCAAGGCGGGCTTACAGGTCGTTAGAAAGAACCGATATAACGGAAGACCTCATAAGAACGCTTGCCCTCTCGGCTTCTTTGTCGGCGTCGTGTTACAATCATCAGCCGTGGAAGTTTGTGTTTGTTTATGAAAATGCCGTTCTCGAAGAATTAAAAACCGCCCTTGCAAAAGGCAACGCTTGGGCGCAAAACGCTTCTATGATAATAGCCGTTTTATCTAAAGCAACCGACGACTGCATTCTCGATTATAGGAAATATTATCTTTTCGACACCGGAATGGCCGCGGCATTGCTTATTCTTAAAGCTACGGAGCTTGGATACGTTGCCCATCCAATCGCCGGTTATAATCCAGAAACGGTTAAAAGGGTCATTAAGTCTCCGGACGATATGGAAATAGTTACCCTTATAATATTCGGCAAACATAAAGAAGAAATAGACCCCGTTTTGAGCGAAAAACAAAGAAACGATGAAATTAAGCGGCCTCAGCGCAAACCTTTCGGCGAATATGCTTG
>JAKAKK010000050.1 GCA_021813525.1 bacterium | reverse complement strand
CGGAGGACCTGGCGGAGTTTTTGACCGACAGCGGCATTAAAGCAAAATATCTTCACTCAGATATAGATTCTCTTGAAAGATTTAAGATTATAAGGGAGTTAAGGCTCGGCGAGTTCGACGTGCTGGTAGGAATAAATCTGTTAAGGGAAGGGCTGGATATTCCGGAGGTCGAACTTATCGGAATTTTAGACGCCGACAAAGAAGGCTTTCTGCGTTCAAAAACGTCGCTTATTCAGACTATCGGCAGGGCGGCGAGAAATATTAAGGGGAAAGTGATACTTTACGGAAATAAAATGACCGATTCGATGAAGTTTGCGATTTCCGAAACGGAAAGAAGAAGGAAAATCCAGGAAAAATTTAACAGGCAAAATAACATTACGCCAAAATCTATACAAAAAAACATAGCAGGACTGCTGACCACCATATTTGAACAGGATTATATCGATATTTCCGGCGGGTTCGACGAAAATTCCCCGCTAATTATCGACCCTAAAGAAGCCGAAAGGCTCATAAAAAATTTATCCAAGAAAATGAAAAAAGCCGTAAAAGAGCTTAACTTCGAGGATGCCGCCCGCATAAGGGACGAAATCAACAATATTAAAAAAAATATGCTGCTGATGGATGCGGTTTGATTATGAACGAAAATTTAGCCGCCAAACTTAAAAATATTTCTCAGTCCCCCGGCGTTTATATTATGAAAAATATAAACGGGGACGTCATTTACGTAGGCAAAGCAAAAAATTTAAAAAAAAGGGTTTCCCAGTATTTTTCAGGTAAAAACGCCGGCATAAAAACAGAGCATCTCGTTTCAAAAATTTACGATATAGAAACTATAATTTCCGCCAACGAACTGGAAGCTTTCCTCCTTGAAAATACGCTGATAAAGCAGTATAAGCCAAAATACAACATAAGTCTTAAAGACGACAAATCTTATCCCTATATAAAAATTGCAAAGACGAAAACCGGCTTCCCCTATATAGTTAAAACAAGGAGTTTTAAGAAGGGCGACGGCGAATATTTCGGTCCGTATTCAAGCGCTTTTGCCGTAAACGAAACGATTAAGACTATAAACGGGATATTTAAAATGAGGACGTGCACAGATAATAAATTCAATTCTTATGCCGCCCGTAAAAAACCGTGTCTTTATTACCAGATAAACAGGTGTTCGGCTCCCTGCTGCGGATATGCCGATATAGATGCTTATAAAAAATCTATCGACGGCATAAGGCTTCTTTTGAACGGAAAAAACAGGCAGTTGATAAAAGCAATGAAGCAGTCGATGGACGTTTACGTTAAAGAATTGAATTTTGAGGCCGCAATAAAATTGAGGGATAAAATCAACGCCATAATAACGATAAACGAAAAACAGGCTGTAGTGCTTAAGGAAGAAAAAGATATAGACGTTATAGGATTTTACTCGCAAAGCGACAAACTAGACGTCGTAGTTCTTATCATAAGGAACGGCAGGGTTACGGGAACCGAGAATTTCTTTTTTAAGAATATATATTTAAACGAAAGCGAAATGCTTTCCGCTTTTTTAAACAGGTATTACGCCAAAAATTTAGAAACAGGCGCTAATATTCCGGACGAGATATTTATACCCGCAAGAATAGAAGAAGAGGATAAAAAGAGCCTTGCCGGATATATCAGACAATTTTCTTCCAAAAAAGTTAAGATTTTAGATGCGGAAAGCGCCGTAAAAAACAAAAATAAATACGAAAACGCCTCGGCTATGGCTATAGAAAATGCAAAAAAGAATTTTTTCGAGAAATCGGGTGGCGGCAGGGCGGTAGAAAACACCGAAAACACGGAAGAGGCGAATCGCGCCCGCAAAGAAAAAGAATACGGAGACGCGGTCTTTAAAAGGCTGAATGCCTTAAAAAACATACTGCGGTTAAATAAAATTCCCGAAATCATAGAATGTTTCGATATATCAAATATTTCAGGAACATATGCCGTCGCATCCAAAGCGGTTTTTAGGCACGGAGAAAAAGATGCGTCTTTATACAGGCGTTACAGGATAAAATCGAAAAATACCCCCGACGATTATGCAATGATGTACGAAGCTTTAAGCAGGCGCTTTAAGAATGCGGCAGACGGAAAAGACCCTCTGCCGGACGTTATTATGGTTGACGGCGGTAAAGGACAGCTTAACGTTCTCGTAAAGGCGGCTAAAGAATTTAAGGAAACCGCAAAAATAAGCGCCGAAAATATGCCGGCCGTTATCGCAATCGCAAAAACAAAAGATGAGAGAAAACATATAAAAAATAACGAAACGGATAAAATTTATCTTCCGAACAGGAAAAACGAGGTCAATTTCGGAAAAAACAAAGAAGAAATTTTTATGCTTATGCGGTTAAGGGACGAAGCGCACAGATTTGCTGTGTCGTATTTTTCAAAAATCAAGGCTAAATCTCTGGTTACTTCCGAATTGCTGAATATCGGCGGCGTAGGGAAGATAATTTACGGCAGTCTTATTAAGAGCCTCGGCAGCGTGGAAAATATAAAAAAAGCGTCGCCGGTGGAATTAGCGGCCGTTAAGGGCGTAAACAAAAAGACCGCAAAAAATATTTACAATTATTTTCACGGCTGATTTACCGCCGAAAACAGAATTTATAAGCTTTATTCGGTTTCCGCTTCAAAATCTTTTAATTTTCGTATTAAATAATCATTGTCGGATTTTTTTTTGACCGCTATCCGGAAATATTTACCGTCCAGTCCGCGGTAGTCTCCGCAATATCTGATAATAATGCCGGATTTAAGCAAATAATTTCTTAAATCTTCGGCGTTAAATCCGCAGTTTTTTATTTTTATTAAGAAAAAATTTGCCGCGCCGGGTATTATTTCAAAATTTTTTAATTTTTTAAGCTTTTCGTTAAGGCTTTTTTTAAATTCATAAAGTAAATTAAGCGATTTTAAAATATAATCTTTATCTTTTAAGGATGCCGAAGCAATTTCCGCGGCTAAAGAAGATACTTTCCACGGCGGCAAGGAACCGGCAAATTTTGTTATAATTTTATTATTTGCGAAAATATAACCCAACCTCTGGCCAGGCATAGCGAAAAATTTCGTCATAGACCTAATTATTATTAAATTATCGAATTTTCCGCCGCTACCGATAAACGATTTCGATGAAAATTCTTCGCAAAAATCCATAAACGATTCGTCTAAAATCAGGAAAGCATTTTTTGTTTTTATCCGTTTTAAGATTTCTGCTACCGTATCTGCAGAAGTCACCGCTCCTGCGGGGTTAGACGGGCTTGCGATAAAAATTAAATCGTTTTTATCGAGTTTTTCGATATTTTCCAAAAGCTTCGGCAGGCTCTTTCCTTTAAGTTCGAAGTTTTCCGAAAAATATGTATTTATATGAATTATTTTAGACTTTCCGGCGCGCCGGACAGCCGCTCTTTCGTACTCGGAAAAAGAAGGCTCGACTATAATAATATTGTTCGGATTTAGAATATCGACTATATTAAAAATAAGGTCGGAGGCCCCTGCTCCCGGGAAAATGTATTTTTTATCTACGCCGTGGTAATCGGATAAAGCCTTAATAAAGGATTCGGGCAGTATTTCGGGATAATTTTCGGTAAAGTATTTTAAGCGGCCTAAATCTTTTAAAATTTTTACCGCCTTTTTACTTAATCCTATAGGATTGATATTCGCGGAAAAATCTATTATGCCGCTTTTATATCCGTACCGCAAAATATTGCCGCCGTGGCCGGGAATAAAAGCCTCCTGTATGGGCGGCTTAGAGAAAAAAGATGTTGCCGGAGTTTTCTTCATGCTTTAGAAACTTTTTGAGCAAACAACTCGAGAAAACCGGCGGAAGTTTTTACGGCTTCCGGTAAAATTCTATTCATAGCGCCGAAATATTCCGCTTTAGTTTTTGCGTACAGCAATTCCGGAAGAAACAACGAAGAATTATGGGCATTGTAATCTACCCATCCAAAAGGATGCGTATCCCTGTAGTGGCCTTTTAACGATTTAAATTTATATACGCCGCGCTCTAATTTTAAATCTACGTCTAAATAATGGGAGGACATCCATCTTTCGAAGAGTATATGCTTTTTAAGGGCGAGATTAGTGGTATGAAAAGGAATGCATAAATCCTGTACGAGATGAACCGCTCCGCCAAGAGCGATAAGTGATTTTTTATACCTGCCGTACTCCCAATCTTTTACGGCTATATTAAACAGCTGAAAACATTTTGTGCCGGCATCGGAGAACCCTCTTATATAGCCGGCATGGGAATGAGGATAAAGATAATGTCCTCCGAACCAGTGAATCCTTAATTTTTTTATCGCCAGCCTGTCGATTATATAAGAGCCGTGATGCATCAGCTTAATCCGTTCTTCCGGTCCGACCGCCGAAATGCGCGGGTCGAAAATAGTATTTAAGACGCCGTTTCTGGAATCGTTATACAGAAGTTCAAATGTCTTGTCTATGCAATAATTATGAAGTTTAGGCTGCATCCTTTGTAAATTTAATTTATTTAATCCATTTACATTTAATTGTTGAAAATTATCTATAAATTATTATATAATAAAAAAAAGAAAAATTGTTAAAATTATAAAAAAAGGATAAAAATATGCCTCTGTTGAGCGAACAGGACGCCGAATTTTTAAAAAAAGATTTCAAAGATAAGCTTAAAAATAATATTAAGATCGTCTTTTTTAAATCGGAAGACGGCTGTCTTTATTGCAAGGAAGCGAAAGATATACTGCTTGAGGTAGCCGGTTTAAGCGATAAAATAAGCTTCGAAGAATACGATTTCGACAAAGATGCGGACAAGGTAAAGCAGTACGGCATAAAAAGAACCCCGGCCATAGCCATAGAAGGAGACAGGGATTACGGCGTCCGTTATTACGGTATGCCGGCGGGACATGAATTTATGACGCTGGTTCATGCAATAATTAACGTTTCTACCAAAGAAACCGGTCTTTCCGAAAAAACCTTGGAAAAACTTAAAGAAATTATAAAACCTTTAAATATTCAGGTGTTTGTAACCCCTACCTGACCTCATTGTCCGCCGGCGGCGGTTCTTGCACACAATTTTGCGATAGTAAACGACAATATTACTTCAGACGTTATAGAAATTCAGGAATTCCCCAATCTTTCCGACAGGTATTCGGTTTTTAGCGTCCCTAAAACCTTATTCAACGAATCCGCCGAAGTAGTCGGCGCGGTTCCGGAAGCCGTCTTTTTAGGAAAAGTCATGGAAGGATATTCAAAAGAATAAAATTATCCGGAATTATGCGCTTGCAAAAGCAAGCGATTTGTATCTTGCCATAATAACTGCGAGATTGCTTCGCTTTGTCAAGCGCATAATTCCGAAATTATATTTTATTAATTAATCAGAATCAGCATTTTTTGCAGTGGTACAATAAAACCGGAATATCGGATTTTCTTACCACGTTTTCAGCTATAGAGCCCAGAACTAATCTTGTCAAGCCTGTTTTTCCGTGGGTTCCCATAATTATAAGGTCGTGGCCGCCTTCTTTTATTGTTTCCAGGATAACGTTTACAGGTTCTCCGTGAGTCAGCACCGTTTTAACTTTGATGCCTTTTTTATCGCACTCGTCCTTAAGTTTGCTCAAGACCGGTTTTTCTTCTTCTATAAGAAGGTTGATATCGTTTATTCCGCCGCCGGATAAATCGCCTATATTCTGCAGAGCCTGAATATCTATTATGTGGATAAACGTAATTTCCGCCTTAATTTCCATAGAAAAATTAATAGCATTATTGGCGGCGTTCATAGAAGTATCGCTGAAATCGACGGGGCATAGAATTTTTTTAAACATTTAGCATCTCCTTATTAACGTTAGAATAGAACCTTAATTAATATTAATATATCTTATAAGGCTATAAAGTCAAGAAAAATCTTAATCGGGGTTAATAAAATCCAATAAAAAAATTGATTTTTATTATTAATAATGTATAATGAAATAAAAGGTTTAATTATAAAAACATCAAAAAAAGAGGCATATATGTCTAAAAAATCGGTATCGGGCAGGAAGAACCGTTTAGATTCCATATTAACCCGTTTAGCGTTTGCCGCGCTTGCGGTTTTTTTTATTTTAATAATTCCAGGATTTGCGCATTCCGAAACGGCAGCGAAAGCTAAAAAATATTATACCGAAAACAAGAAATTCATTATGCTTAAAATGTCCAAAAACCTGAAAGCTTACGTCAATAAAAAAAATCAAAAAGTTTATTATTATTATAACCGCACTTACTATTTTTGGAATAAAGGCATATGGTTCGATTCTAAAAAAATCAACGGGATGTTTAAAATAACCCCGCAAAGCGAGATACCTCAGCCTTTGAAGCACGGTCCGCTTCTGAGAGTTAAAAGAAAGAATATTCCCGCAGGTTTTGCCGCGTTAAAGGTCCCTCCGCAGCCCTTCAAGCATGAATTGCCTAATGCGGCAACGGAACATTTATATAATCTTCCGTTAACCCTTCACGGATTAGTGATTTATCAAAAGAATTTTAATTTTAATAAAATAGGTAGCGGTAATTAATTTAATTAGCACGGCAATGCAATTTCTTAAAATATTAGAATATCCAGACCCGAAGCTAAGGACGAAGGCGCGCCCTTTGAAGCCGGACGAAATCGCCGGCAATATTCCTTTGATTAAAGACCTTGTTTATACTATGTATAATGCCGACGGCATCGGGCTCGCGGCGACACAGACCGGAATAGATAAGCGCATAATCGTTTTAGACGTCAGCAGGAAAGCGGACAAGAACAAGCCGTTTTCCCTTAATGAAGCGGATATACTTACGGCGAATAAAGACTTAATAATAGCCGTCAACCCCGAAATAATTTTTAAAGAAGGTAAGACATCTTATGAGGAAGGCTGTCTGTCGATACCAAAATTTAATGCGGACGTCGAAAGAGCCTGGGAGATAAAGGTTAAAGCACTCGATATTTCAGGCAGGGAGTTTGTAGTACCTGCAAAAGATTTGCTGTCGGTCGCTTTTCAGCATGAAATAGACCATCTTGACGGAATTTTGTTTATAGATAAAGTTTCCCCTTTAAAACGGTCTTTATATAACGCCTCGCTTAAGAAAAAGAAATCCGCAAAGCATGAAAAAGAGCCCGATTATACTTCTTAAAAATTAACTTAACCTTAATGCCTTTTATGCCTATCCCATGCCTTCTTTGAATGCAGTATTTATGGGGACTCCGGAAATAGCGTCGGAATCTCTGTCCCGTATTGCGGAATTGGAAAAGTTAGACATAATAAGCTTAAAATCGGTTTATGCCAAACCGCCCGTCTGGAATAATAAAAAAAAAGAATTTACTGTATCTCCCGTAGATAAATCGGCATCGGAACTCGGAATAAGCGTCAGAACACCGAAAAGCTTAAAAAATAATACCGAAGAGATAAATTTTTTAAAATCGCTGGACCTGGATTTAATTGTCGTCGTAGCTTTCGGCCTGATTCTTCCGCCGGAGATATTAAGTATTCCGAAATACGGCATTTTAAATCTTCATCCTTCGCTCCTGCCGGACCTGAGGGGTCCAAGCCCGATACATTACGCCATATTAAAAAGAATGAAATTCAGCGGAGTATCGATAATGGCTTTAGATGAAGGTGTCGATACCGGACCCATAATAGCACAGCAAAAAACCGCAATAGATAAAGACGAATATTTTCCTGTCCTCTATAAAAAACTGTCTTTATCGGGTGCTTTTTTACTGGCTGAAGTTATTAAAACGGTTTTCAAGCTGAGACTAAATGTTTCTCAATGCGGATTACCGCAGGATTCGGCATATTCCGGTTCTTTTTCTTTAACGGGATTAATAGGGCAGGACGAATTAAAAACGGATTTTTTCTCCGACGACCCGCTGGAAATTTATGCCAAGACGAGAGCGTTTACGGAAGCCGGAGGGGCATTTTTCGTTTTTAGGAATAAAAATGTTAAAATTATCGAAGCGAGATTAATTGCCGGCGAAAATTACGGCGACAAGAAAACAAAAGGAAAATGCTCCGATAATGCCGC
>JAKAKK010000072.1 GCA_021813525.1 bacterium | reverse complement strand
GCATTGAAGTCGCGGTACTGCCGCCGTCGATTTTAACGGCGACCCATGTTCTCTTAACAACGTTTCCTTTTAAAACTACGGCATAGTTAACTTCGGGTTTATGCCCGGCTATTGCTTCCGGTATTTTTGCGGGCTTGCCTTTAGCGGATGACCCGCCCTCAGGAACTAACTTTTTGGATAGGGATTTAAACGGCAGGGCTATATGTATTCCCGGCGAGGTTTTAATGTATTCGTAAACCTTAATTGTCGCATACGATAAAATTATAACAATGATGCCCGCAACAACTATAACTATAATTCTTTTTTTAAATTCCTCGGACTTTTGTATCTCTTCTTTAAATCTTTTCCCCACGATATCTTCTATATGCCTGCCCTTGAAATTTTCGCCCGCCTCCGCTTCCAGCAGGGCGGCGGCTTTTGCTTCGTCCGCTTTCACGGTTTTAGCGAGAAGTTTTACATAACCCTTAAGCAGATGGGGCGAGGAAAATATCGAAAAATCGCCGGTTTCAATAGCTTCAATATACTGCGCCCTGATTTTCGTAATAAGCGAAACTTCATCGACGGCAAGCCCCATAGATTCCCTGCTGGCTTTGAGATATTCCCCTACCCTTTCCGGCGTTTCGCTATCCATAAAACATGCCCTATTTTGAATACAGCATTATTTTTTTTATATAATCCAAAGACTTCGTTCCATATACGTTAGTTTTATTCTGTTCATATACGGAAGAAAATATCTTTTTGGCTTTATTATACCTTTTTTGGTTAAAATATATCACTCCCTCGTAATATTTCGCAGGCGTAAAAAACATATCGAGTTCTAAAGCTTTTTTAAAGTTATGCAGGCTCTTGTCTAAATTTCCTTTAATGAGATAATATTTGCCTAGATAATAATACGTTAAAAAATATTTCTTATCGAGCAGTTTGGATATAATTAATATTTTTTTTGCTTTTTCAGGCTTATTTTCCGCAAAATATATTTTTGCCAGCTGGGTATAACTCTGGTACGGCCTGTTATAAAAAGGATTTTTCAGCGCTTTTTTCAGATATATTTCAGCGGGGGCATAATCTTTTCTTTTAATGTAAATAATGGCCAAATTATAATAGGCGTCCGAAAATTTAGGATTAATTCTTACGGCTTCCTTGAAATTTTTTACCGCTTCGGCTTCTCTGGCCGTTTCCATATAAACCATTCCTATGGCATTGTAGTTTTTAGCCGAATAGGGATTTAGGTTTTTAGCTTTTATAAACTCCTGCATCGCTTTTATAAAATTTCCGTTCTGGTAAAAACCTACGCCGAGCCTGTAGTACAGGTTAGATTTAAGCCTGCTTTTTTTAGGAACCTGCGACAGGCCGCAACCGGATAATGCCGCAAAAACAAACGTTGCGAGAAAAAATAAAACGGCAAATTTAAAGGTTTTAGTTGCTTTAAGCATATTTAATTTATAATTATGAATATAAACTATTCGGAAAGTTCCTCGAAATAAGTCATTTCCCTGAATTTTTTAAACCTGTCTTTAATCTCGCCGCCGTTTATGGACAAAAATCTGTTTACCGAAAAGCCTTCTACCGCGAAAGACGCCATTATATTTCCGAATACGAGAGCTTTTTTGAGATTGTCGAAAGTCATATCGCCGGTATTGTCGATATATCCTAAAAATCCGCCTGCAAAAGAATCCCCCGCGCCGGTAGGGTCTATTACGTTCTCTAAAGGATAAGCAGGAACCATAAAGAATTTATTTTCAAAAAACATAGTGGCTCCGTAAGCGCCCCTTTTTAAAATTAATATTTTAGCGCCTGATTTAATAATAGTTTTAGCGCACGAAAAAATAGAGGACTCCCCCGTCAAGAGTCTTGCCTCGGATTCGTTTATAATAAATATATCGGCCAATTCGAGAACTTTCATAAGTTTTTCTTTTTTTCCTTCAATCCAAAAATTCATAGTATCGAGGGCGGTGAGCCTTGGGGCGCCCATCTGTTTTAATGCGTCGAACTGAATATCCGGGTCTATATTGGCAAGAAAAAGCATATCGTTTTTTGAGCCGTGCGGAACGGCAGGTTTAAACGAAGAAAATACCCCGAGTTCGGTCATAAGGGTTTCCGGGTCGGACATATCGTATCCGTATCTGCCTTTCCACCTGAAAGTTTTTCCCTCTTCGGTCTTTATCCCTTTGACGTCTATCGACCTATCCTTAAAAACGCTTAAATGCTTCCTGTCGAAATCGTTTCCTACCGTGCCTATGATTTTCACGTCGGTTAAAAACGACGCCGCCAGCGAAAAATAGGTTGCGGAACCTCCTAGGACGTCTCCCGTTTTATCGAAAGGAGTTTCTATATTGTCTATCGCTATGGAACCTATAACCGTTACAGCCATTTTATCGTTTCTCCAATAGTTAAAGGTTAATTTATAATTATTTTTTTGTCACGGGGGACTGGACGCCGTAACCCTGTTTTGCGGCAAGATAACCGGTAGTGCCTGCAAGTCCGCCTACGAGCATAAGGGCGCACCCGCTTAAAAAATTTATTGCGCCGAACAGGACCATCGCGAGAGCTATAAGTTTTATTTTTTTCATTTTAATTTTAATTCTCCCTTTCGTTTATTGTTTAATTTATTTATATATTAAATTTTAAGATATTGAAATAAATATTTAAAATTAGTAGAATATAATAAATTTTCCATATATTCTACTATATATAATATTTTAAAATCAAATTAAAATAAACAAGGGATTTATAATTATGCATAAAACAAGATATGCCCTTATCTCGGTTTACGACAAAACCGGAATAACGGAACTGGCGACTCATCTGGAAATTGCCGGCTATACGGTAATAGCGACCGGCAATACCTATAAATTTTTAAAATCGGCGGGCATCGCAAAGTTAAAAAAAATAGAAGAAATAACCGGCTTTCCTGAAATTTTGGACGGCAGGGTTAAAACATTGCATCCGGCTGTTTTCGGAGGCATTTTATCCGTAAGGGAAAATGAAAACCATAGGGACGATTTGATAAAAAACGGGATTATCCCCATAGATTTCGTCGTCGTAAACCTTTATCCTTTTAAGGAAATGAAGGACAAAGATATAACTTTCGACGAAAAACTTGAATTTATCGATATAGGAGGCGTGTCGCTTTTAAGGGCTGCGGCTAAAAATTTTAAAGACGTAACCGTGGTTATAGACCCGTCCTTTTATGAAGACATAATTTTATTACTTAAAAACAAGCAGGAAATTCCGGTTGAAGTTAAAAAAATTTACGCTTACGAAACATTTAAACTTACCGCCGAATACGACGGAATGATAGCGGACTTTTTAAATTCCGGTAAAAACGCCGGCTCGGACATAGACGCCGCTTTTTATCGAAGCGGAAACGGAAAAGAGCTTAATTTTAAGCTAAAAAAATCGTTCAATCTTAGATACGGAGAAAATCCGCACCAGAAGGCGGCTTTTTACGGAACCGGAGCCGGAGCATCTTCGCCCTTCGAAAAACTTTCCGGAAAAGACATATCTTATAACAACTTATTGGATATAGACTCTATTCTCGCCATTATTAAGGATTTCGACGGAAACAAAACAAACGGTTTTTTTTCCGCGATAGTCAAACATACAAACCCCTGCGGCGCGGCGCTCAGCGGCATTTCTTTGAAAGACGCCTTTCTAAAAGCCAGAAAAACCGATGAAATATCTTCCTACGGAGGGATAATCGGCTTCAATAAAAAATTGGACGAAGAAACTGCGGCGGAAATAAAACCTTTTTTCGTCGAAATAATTTTAGCTCCGGAATATTCTAAGGAAGCGTTAAAAATATTGGAATCCAAAAAAAATACCATAATAATAAGATATAGCAACGATTTTATCCATCGGGACAAAGAACGGCTGTCTTTAAGGAGCGCTTCGGGCGGAATCCTCGTTCAGGAAAAAGACGATATTCCCGACGATACATCCGGTTTTAAAACGGTAACCGGCGTTAAAATGCATGAACAGGTTTTAAACGACCTTATATTTGCATGGAAAATAGCCAAGCACGTCAAATCTAACGCTATAGTATATGCAAAAGACGGAGCTACGGCAGGAATAGGAGCCGGACAGATGTCGAGAATAGACAGCGCCGTCTTTGCCCGCGAAAAAATGAAAAACGCCTACGGCGAAATAAAGGGATTCGTTATGGCGTCGGACGGTTTTTTTCCTTTTAAGGATTCCGTGGAATATGCGGCGGAAATAGGCGTAAACGGTATAATACAGCCTGGAGGCTCTATCAGGGACGACGAGGTTATAGAAGCGGCTAATAAATTTAATATCCCTATGATTTTTACGAATATCAGACATTTTAAGCATTAATGAAATAATATCTAAACTAAACGATAGAAAACAGAAAAAGGAGAAGAAAAGGGGGCAGATTTTATTTTTCGATGCGATAATGCAATTTTTATCTAAAAAGAATAAAAGAAAAATTAATCTGTCCCCTTTTCTGAAAATAATCTAAATGAAGATATTGGTTATCGGCTCCGGCGGCAGGGAAAATGCCATAGTTTCGGCTATTAAAAAATCGAAAAAAAACACGGAAATATTCTGCGCCCCCGGAAACGGCGGAACGGCGGAAATTGCCGCAAACGTTCCGCTTAAACAGGACGATATTAAAGGGCTTCTTTCTTTTGCCTTAGAAAATAAAATAGACTTAACGGTAGTCGGTCCCGAAATTCCGCTCTCTCTCGGCATAGCCGATGAATTTACGGCGGCGGGATTAAAAATATTCGGCCCCGACGGGAAAGCATCCCTGCTGGAGTCGTCAAAAAAATTCGCTAAGGATTTTCTCAAAAAATATAATATTAAAACTGCCGGATACGAATCGTTCACGGATTTTCAAACCGCCGAAAATTACGCCGGACAAAAAATCCATCCGTTAGTTATTAAGGCAAGCGGGCTTGCCGCCGGAAAAGGAGTTTTTATTTCCGAAAACCCGGAAGAATCGAAAAAAATACTCGACTCTATTTTTAACGAAAAAATATTCGGAAAAAGCGGCGAAACCGTCGTAATAGAAGATTACGTCGAAGGTTTCGAACTGTCCTATATGATAGTTGCTGACGGGACTACGTATAAGCCTTTAATTACAAGCATGGATTACAAAAAAATCGGGGACGGCGATATCGGGGAAAATACGGGCGGCATGGGTGCCGTTACGCCAAACCCCTACGTTTCCGAAGACCTTGTGAATAAAATAAATAAAACCGTCATAGAGCCGGCTCTCGAAGGGCTTAAAAACGAAGGAATAAAATATAAGGGGATACTTTATGCCGGACTTATGATTAAAGGCGATGAAATTTTCGTTCTCGAATTTAACGTCAGGTTCGGAGACCCGGAAACGCAGGCTATACTTATAAGGCTCGAATCCGACATAATAGATTTATTTTTAAGCGTAATAAACGAAAATTTAAAAGACCATGAATTAGTTTTCGACGATAATAAATCGATATGCCTCGTCCTCGCTTCGGGCGGATATCCTAAAGATTATAAAACAGGATACGAAATTTTCTTCGATAAAGAACTCCATAGCTCCGGCCTGATTAGCGAAAACGGCGCCGAATACCATATTTTTCATGCCGGAACAAAAAAAATAGGCGGAAAATACTTCACGGACGGGGGCAGGGTTCTGAATATATGCGCAAAAGGAGAAGGCGCGGAAACGGCAGATATAGTATATGCTATCGCAGAGAAAATTAATTTTGAAAATAAATACTACAGAAAAGATATAGGAAAAATTTATGTCCGCCCATAAATTAAAACCGCAGGTATTAATAAATCTCTCGGCGAGTATTTTTATGGGCGTTTTTGCCCAGCTGCTGATGAAATACGGCATGCTCGAATTAAAAAGAACCGCCGTTCGAAACATGAGCCTGCATCCTTCTCCGCAGTCCGCGATATCCTATAAATATATCGCTTTCGTTAAAATTATAAAATTTTTATTTATTATTTTTACCGATAAATTCGTTGCCGCCGGAATAATTCTATATTTAATATCGATGTTTTTTTGGATAAAGGTATTATCCAAAATAGACCTGTCGGTCGCTTATCCGTTCGTGAGCATCGGCATAATTATAACCGTGATACTTGCCGCTTTAACGCTAGGAGAGCCGGTTCCATTTATGAGGTGGCTCGGAATATTTATCACGCTTTGCGGAGTTTACGTTATAGTTTCTTCCCATGAGGAAACGCCGGAAAATAAAAAAATAGATAAGAAAAAATAAAATATGGTTAAGATTTACGGCGAAGCCGAGCTTGACGAAAAAGATTACCGCGATATAGGAAAGCATTTAAGAACATCCGGCATAATAATATACCCTACCGAAACTTCTTATGCTATAGGCGCGAATGCTTTAGATAATTCAGCGGTCCGTCAAATTTACGAATTAAAAGGAAGGTCCGCCCGCAAACCTCTTCCGGTTTTAGTTAAAGATTTGAATATGCTGGTAAATATCGCCGGACTTAGCAGGAGGGAGGAAGACGTAATATCTAAATTTTGGCCGGGGCCGCTTACGATTATTTTTAATTTAAAATCGAAAAAGCCTGCCGAAAATTATTTGTTTACAGCCGGTTCTAATTCCGTCGGAGCCAGGATTTCACCCCATCCTTTTGCCGCTAATCTTTTTAAAGAAATAGATTTCCCTCTAATATCGACCAGCGCAAATGCCTCAGGTAAAGAAAATTTTTCCGATTTCGACGAATTAAACGAAAAATTTTTAAGCCGCCTGTCGGACTTAAATATTTTAGCCGTAAACGGAGGCGCACTTGCCGGAGGCTCATCCACTATAATAAAGTTTAATAAAAAAGATATAGAAATAATACGCGAAGGAGATAACAATATCAAAAAAAAACTTATATGTTCGATAAAAAATAAAGAATAAATTAAATCCTTAATTTTACGTATTACGGATTTTACATAAAAATTAAGAAAGAGGAGGATATATGGAAAAAAACGCGGATATTCTGGGCATAATTGGCGGCAGCGGATTATACCGGATGGACGGATTGAAAAACGTCAGGGAGGAATCGGTAAGCACCCCTTTTGGAAACCCGTCCGATAAACTCGTATTCGGGGAAATAGACGGAAGAAAATTAGCGTTTCTGCCGAGGCACGGCAAAGGGCACAAAATACTGCCCTCAGAAATAAATTATGCCGCTAATATTTATGCTCTGAAAGTTTCCGGCGTAAAAAAGGTAATCTCGGTAAGCGCGGTAGGGAGCCTTAAAAAAGAGATTAAACCCGGAGATATGGTTATGGTTGACCAGTTTTTCGATTTTACGAAAAACAGAAAAAGCACTTTTTTCGGAGACGGCATTGTAGCGCATGTTTCTATGGCGGAGCCGGTCTGTCCTTATCTGCGCGGAATCGTCGCGGACTCTTGCAAATCCCTCGATATTCCGCACCGTAACGGCGGCTCTTACTTATGTATAGAAGGTCCTCAGTTTTCTACAAAAGCGGAGTCGCTTTTTTATAAAAATAACGGCTTCGACGTAATCGGCATGACTAACGCCACCGAAGCCAAACTCGCGAGGGAAGCGGAGCTGTGCTACGCTACGATAGCTATGGCGACGGATTACGACTGCTGGCACGAGGAAGAAGACAACGTCAACGCCGATATGATTATTAAGATACTTCTGGAAAATGCCGAAAAAGCAAAAAATATCATTAAAAAATCTATAGGCAAAATCGATTTCGCGCATAACGAATGCGGCACGGACGGAGGCGGCAAAAACATATGCGGATGCGGCCTGTCCCTGCAAAAATCCGTGGTTACGGCAAAAAAAGACGTTCCGGAAGAAACGCTGAAAAAATTGTCTATATTCAATTTATACGATTAAATAATTAACGACAAGAGGATTAATTTTATGGATGTTTTAATATTAACCGGCTCTAAAAACGATTTGGGCGATATAGACGGCGCGGTTCAAACGCTTAAAAAATTCGGGATTTCTCATGAACTGCATATTTCATCGGCACACAGAACTTTAAAAAGAACCGTAGAGCTCGTAGAGTCCGCCGAAAAAAAGGGCGCTAAGGTCATAATCGCCGCCGCCGGCATGAGCGCTCATCTACCCGGCGTCGTCGCGGCGATGACTATTCTTCCCGTAATAGGCGTCCCACTTAACGCCTCATCCCTCAACGGATTAGACAGCCTTATGTCTATAGTCCAGATGCCGGGCGGAATACCGGTCGCTACGACGGCAATAGGCAAAAGCGGATGCGTTAACGCCGCCCTTTTAGCCGTATCTATTCTCGCCTTATCCGATAAGGCTCTGGCCGAAAAATTAAAACGATACAGAAAGGATATGGCAGACTCGGTAATTAAAGCCGATGAAGAAATCAATAAAGTAAACTGAAGGAGAATTCCGAAAAAATGAAAAATACAATCGAAAAAAGATTTGCGGAAGC
>JAKAKK010000055.1 GCA_021813525.1 bacterium | reverse complement strand
TTATGTCTAAAAACGGAGCCGAATTTTTAGACTTCGAAGATTGGGGCGCCAGAAAACTTTCCTACGATATCAAAAAACTCAACAGGGGAAAATTTATATTAGTGCATTTTTCGGCGAAAGGTTCTTTTATACAGGAACTCGAAAGAAATTTAAGAATTTCCGACGACTGCGTCAGATTTCAAACTGTGGTATTTACAAAAGACATAGAACCGAAAAAAGAAAACAAGGAGGAAGCAGTCAATGAATAACTATCAGCATAAAAAAACCGCAAAACCTGCCGGAACCGGCTTCATACGCAGGACATATACCAGAAAAAAAGTATGCAGATTCTGCGCGGACGAAAATTTAAAAATAGACTATAAGGATTCAAGGCTTATGAGAAATTTCGTCTCCGAAAGAGGCAAGATTATGCCCAGAAGAATCACGGGAAACTGTGCCTATCATCAAAGAAGGGTATCAAAGGCTATTAAAATGTCAAGAATAGTTTCGATAATGCCCTATACTTCCGTTAATATTTAATGTTTAAAACGAAAACGGTTTTTTTAAGTTTATTGCTTTCGTTTTTATTGTTTTTATTTATTATAAATTCAATACACGAAGGTATGTATTCTTTTATTAATCCATTTTTCTATATATATTACGATATTACCCTGATACTTTTATTTTCTCTTATAGGACCGGCTTCGTTTATTCCCGTATTATTATCCGTTGCGGTTGCCGCCGGTTTTTTAATAAACTACGCCGGCGGAACAGGCTTCAGCGGCTATTTTAATCACGCCGTTTTTGGACGTTTTTTTATATCGGTTATAATAATTCAACTTTTGATATTTGTCGTTATACCGTATATATTTTCCTATTTGCTCTCAAAAGGATACGGGGCGTCAAAATCTATTTATCTTCCGGTATCGGCGGTATTCGTCGTATCTTTTTCTCTTGCGGCCGTTTACATATTCGCCGGTAGAATAGATATAATTTCGTCTTTAAATTATTTTTCGGGCAATATGGCCGAAAAGCTCATAGGCGTTTATAATAAAATGGGGATGGAATATTTTACGACTCTGAAGATGAAGGTTTTGATTTCTAAACTCATGAAGATTATTTTTTTACTTTTGCCCGCAATATTAATAATTTTATCATGGATGGGGGTCTGGCTCAGTTTTATATTTTTAAAAAAAATTTCAAAAAAGGATAATGTTTTTTTTAACGGAATAAAGGAAAACTTATCGCTCTGGAGGTCTTCGGACTATTTTTTATTATTTCTTATAGCCGGAATAATAATTTCTATTTTTTCGATTGGCATATTCAAATATATAGGCTATAATATAATTTTATTGTCTTCTTCGGTTTATTTAGTCCAGGGGTTGACGATAATTTCTTTCTTTTTCAATAAATTAAATATAAATATACTTTTAAGAATACTCGGCTACATAATAATTTTTGTTTTCAGCAATCCGCTCATTATATTTATTATAATGACCGGAATTTTCGATATGTGGTTTGATTTTAGAAAAATAGAAACTAACAAAAAGGGGGTTAGTGTTTAATATGAAAATTATACTTAAAGAAGACGTACAAAATTTAGGTTTTATGGGAGAAACGGTCAATGTTGCGGACGGTTACGCAAGAAATTTTTTAATGCCTAAAAATCTAGCAATACCGGCGACAAATTCCAACGTTAAAACCGTCGAACACGAGAAAAAAATAATAGAAAAAAAGAAAGCTAAAATAACCGCCGAACTCACGGAAATTAAAAATAATCTTGAAAAAACAGAAATTACTATACCGGTTAAAGTCGGCGAAAATGAAAAAATATTCGGAAGCATAACGAAGGTCGATATAGAAAATAAACTTAAAGACTCCGGATTCAATATCGACAGGAAAATAATTAATCTCGACAATCCGATAAAAGAACTCGGCATTCAAACAGTTAAAATTAAACTTTCGAGGGATATAGTCGCGGAGATTAAGGTCAACGCGGTGCCTGAGATTTAAAAATTAGAGCATTACCTTTATGTATTTATGCAAAGCAAAGACAGAAAAAAAGGATCTAACGATTTTATTAACATTATTCCGCCTAATTCCATAGAAGCGGAGAAAGCTTTGCTTTCCTCGATATTAATAGATAATTCCCAGATAAATTCGGTACTGGGAATTATCTCTCCAGAAGATTTTTACGACAGCGTAAACTCCAGGATTTTTAAAGTAATCGCAAAATTAAGCGAAAAAAACGAGCCCGTAGATATAATTACGATTTTAAACAGCTTAGAAAAAGACCCCGATTTCTCTAAAGGTTTTTCCGATTTCGATTACAACAACTACCTTTCATCCCTTTTTGAAATGCCTGCCGGACTTTTTAATATCGAACAATATTCAAAAATCGTAAAGGAAAAATCAACCCTGAGAAATCTTATTAACGCTTCTAATAAAATCAGGCAGAAATGCTACGAACAGACCGACGACGTAGAAAATATAATAGATTTTACCGAAAAAACTATATTCGACGCAACGGAAAAGGACTCTCCCAAAAATTATGTAGAAGTCTATCCTTTAATAGTCGATTATTTTAAAAAACTTACCTCAAAAAAGCATGAAGACGACGTTATTACCGGCATTCACAGCGGATTAAACTATCTGGACGAATATACTAACGGCTTTCAGCCGTCAGACCTCATTATTATAGCAGGGAGGCCTTCCATGGGAAAAACTGCCCTTTCTCTTTGCGTTGCGAAAAACATAGCGGTTAAAAAAATCCCGGTCGCGTTCTTTTCGCTCGAAATGTCTAAAGAACAGCTTGCCACGCGTCTTCTGGCTATGACGGCAAAAATAGACTCTTCCTTTCTGAGGAGGGGCAAAATTCATAATCCGGACATAGAAAACATACATAAAGCCCTTGAAATACTTGAAGATATACCTATATATATAGACGACAGCGCAGGCATAACGGTAACGGAACTGAGAGCCAAAACCCGCAGATTAAAAAGAGAAAAAAATATAGAAATAGTTATAATCGACTATCTTCAGCTTATGAAAGCTTCCCATAACATAGAATCGAGGGAACAGGCTATAGCGGATATTTCGCGCTCGTTAAAAGGCCTCGCAAAAGAACTGAATATCCCGGTAATAGCTCTTTCCCAGCTAAACAGAATGGTCGAATCGAGGCAGGACAGAAAACCTCAGCTTGCGGACCTTAGGGAATCCGGAGCTATAGAACAGGATGCCGATTTAATTATGTTTGTTTACAGGGAAGAGGTTTATAAAAAAGATACGGAAAACAAAGGCATAGCCGAATTGATAATCGGCAAGCAGAGAAACGGTCCTACCGGCATCGTCAAACTTTCTTATATCGATAAATATACGTCTTTCGAAAATCTTGCATACGAAGACGGTGAGGCTTATATTTAAAGGCAGTGTATGGAGTGCATTGCGGCTAAACCTGCGGCGCCTATAATTCCGGCATCTTCCCCTAATCCCGATTTTAATATCCTCAGGTTCGATGTCGACGCCTTAAGCGCCCTTTTGCCTGCCTCGTTTTTAACGGTATCGAACAGGCCGGGAATACCGTCTATAACTCCTCCGCCGAGTATTATTGCGCAGGGATTCAATAAATTTACCGCGCTGATTACGCCGTCGGACAGATAAATACCCGTTTCTTTAATTATCTCAGCGGCTTTTTTATCTCCGGCTTTATAAGCGTCGGCGACCGTTTCGGCAGATATGCCGCCGATGCTGCCTCCTGCCGCATCTATTATATTTTTAAAGCCGTTCATATCCGCGGCGGCTCTTTCTTTAGCTATATTTGAAATTCCGAGTCCTCCGGCATACGCTTCGAGACAGCCGGAGTTCCCGCAGGTGCATTTTCTGCCCCCCGAAACAACGGTTATATGTCCTATCTCTCCTGAGGCATTAGAACAGCCTGTATATAAAGACCCGTCTATTATAATTCCAGAACCTATACCGGTTCCGACAAAAATACATATAATGTTATTTTCGCTTTTTCCCGAACCGAACTTCCATTCCCCGTAAGTAATAGCCGTTAAGTCGTTTGTTATATAGACGCCTAAGCCGGTTTCTTTCTCCAGTATATACTTCAGGGGAACTTCGTGCCAGTTCAGGTTGGGAGAAAACAAAACGGAGCCGGTGCTATCGTCTATCTGCCCCGCTATGCCAACTCCTATGGATTTAACGCCGTATTTTTCGTTTGACGATAAAAATTGTTTAACGTTCTTTACTATGAAATCCACCTGTTTTTCGGCTTCGTTCAACGATTTTGGAAATGAAACCGATAGCCGGCTCTTTACCGTCCCGCCTTCTCCTAATATTCCGCACCTTAAATTTGTTCCGCCTATATCTATTCCTGCAGTATTTCTTTCCATGTCATAATAATTTCTTTAATAATGCGTTAGAAATTTTATTTTTAGCGGAAATCATTAGGAATTATCGCCTTCGTCGTCTCCGGTTATCTCGACCTTTTTTCCTTTATGCTCGCCTATTATCCTGTTTCTGCCGCTGTTTTTCGCCTCATAAAGGAAATCGTCGGCAATTTTTAAAATATCGTCTATGCTGTTTATTCTTTCGTCCGGCATAGTAGCGATTCCTATTGAAATGGTGACCTCGCCTGTAATTTGGGTAAACCGCTGGCTTCTTATAATACTTTTTAATTTTTTAGCCGAAAGAACGGCTCCGTTAAAATCGGTTTGCGGTAAAATTACGACGAACTCCTCTCCGCCGTATCTTGTGGCAATATCTATGTTTCTGATATTTCGCCTTAAAATGGAGCCTATATGCGATAAAATTATATCGCCTACCTTATGTCCGTAAAAATCGTTAACTTGTTTGAAATGGTCGATATCTAATATCATAACCGATAAACTGCTTCCGTATCTTTTTGCCTTGTTGAATTCGGATTCTAAAACCTCGTCCATTTTTCTTCTGTTGTAAAGCCCCGTCAGTTCGTCGGTAATAGAAAGCTCGTTTACTTTCATGTGTATCTTCGCGTTGTCTAAAGCTACCGAAAGCTCTTTAACGGCATGTTCTAAAAATACTATATCTTCTTTTTTGAAACCGTGAATGGATGAAACCATCAATACGCCGATGTTTATACCGCCGACGTATAAAGGAAGCCAGACTATATCTTTAGGAAACACTTCGCAGAAACCGTAATCCATAGCCATTCCTTCCCCGCCCTTTTCCAAAAGTTTTTCTTTTAAAATCATGGCATTTTCAGGAATATCCCTAAACCATATCGTCTTTCTGTCTTTAAGGCAGTGCCCCGCCATTCCTTCGGAGGCGCTTATCTTATTGGCTGCGAATTTTCTTATGCCGTAAAACTGCCAGGGTATTAGAAAGCCCTCTTCGCCTTCGGGCGATGCGCCGGACGGGTCTTCGCCGTCCGTTTTGCCGGCTTTTATGTCCGTTTCGTTATTATCTCTGCCTCCGCCTTCCGCCGAAGTAGTAAACTTGCCGCTCTTGCTGTAAACGTATATTATGCCGGAAGAGATATTTAACAGTTCCTCTAAAATATTTAAGGTCGAGGTTATTATTTTATCGAAATCCAAAGAGCCGACCAGAAAATCGGAGAACGAATTATATTTTTCCATTCTTTCTTCCCTGTCTTTAACGGTCATAGCCATTTCCGTAAAACCTTTGCCTATGCCTTCAAATTCGTCGTTGGTATTAATAATTAGTTTGGTGTCTAAATCTCCCGAAGTAAATTCCTTAATGGCGGCTTCTATGGCGGATATCGGATTTAAAGTGTCTTTGGAGGCAAAATACGAAATGACGAGGGATATAACGAGGCCTACCAAAATAATAAATATTGCGTACTCCGCCGTCTTTCTGAATAACGTTACGTAATGCCTGTTTGAAATAAAGACGGCTATGGAGCCTATAACCCTGCCGTTTATGTTTTTTATCGGGTGGAATGCGGCAAAAACCGTTTCTCCATTATAATTCAATTCTTTTATAAAATTATTTCCGTCTTTGATTTTATTATGGATATCTTCCGGAAGCCTCGAGCCTTCGCCGAAAATGTTTCCAGGGATTTTTAGGGTCGAAAGGCACACCTGCCTGTTAAAAAGGGAAGCAAAAACGGCAGTTTTCAAATGGTATTCGTTATAAATCGTTTCCGGTAAATAGCTGTTGTTATTTAAGTTAATCAAACCGAAAATCGAACCTATAGGGCGTCCGCCGTAAAACAGGGGAACTACCGTTACCAAAAACATATTTGAAGCGTTGCCCGCCATTTTAATATTCATCCTCAGGAGGGTCTGTTTTCTTACAATCGCAGTTTTTACGACGGGAAAACCGGTCCTGAAAGCTTCGAATATCATGCCTCCGAGGGAAGGCTTGAAGCCTCTGCCTCCTCCGGTAGATGCCGCAATAAACCCTTCCTTGTCGGTTATTCCTATATAGTCCGCAAAATTAAAAGCGTCTTTGTACGATTTTATTAATGAATTCTGGAAAGAAATATTTTTATGAATAACGGCATTTATCAGATAAGGATTGTAAGAGCTTATCAAAAAACCGTTTTTAAGGCGGTTTGCCTGCGAATAATAAATCCTCTGCGCCCCGCTTAACGTAATCCTGACTTTATTAAGGCTTTCTTTTTTTGTCTGGTTCCTGAATATATAGGTATTGGCAATAGCTAAAAGAATTAGGGGGATTAAAACGGCTAAAGAAAAGGACAAGACTAATTTAGCCTTGATGGACATTTTCGGCCTGTATCCGGCGGAATATTTTATTTCGGACATTGACGGCTTTTTATTTAATATTAATTTAAATTTAGTAATATATCGTATCTAAATTTTATAACTTTTGAAAATTTTTGCAAGAAAAAATATTTATAGAACTTAGCTAATCTTTAATTAAGCTTATAGCAAACTGCTTTGCCGTTCTTCCCGACCTCGAACCTTTAATAAGCGCATAATTTACGGCATTTTTCCTGATGCCGTCCATATCTACGGAAGACGTTTTAACTCCGTATTTTTTCAAATATAATTCAACTATTTTTAAATACGTTTCCTGGTTAAAACTGTATAACCCGTATGTAAGGCCGAATCTGTCGCTTAACGAAAGGCTTTCTTCGGCTTCTTCTTCCGGATGTATGAAGCCTGAGCCGTGTTTTTCCGCAGAAAATATTTCCTTTGTAAGATGGCGCTTGTTAGACGTTGCGTAAATAATGATATTTTCCGGAAGTTCGTCTAATCCGCCGTCGAGAATGGATTTTAGTTTTTTATAAAATAAAGAATCGGCATCGAATGCGATATCGTCAAAAATCAATATAAAACGGTACGGTTTTGTTTTAATAACGGTTATTAACTGGTAAATCAACTCCGCCGTGTCTTCCACTATTTCTATAAACTTTATCTTGTTAATATAAGGCGGTTCGCCGAACGATTTTGCCAGCGCCCTTATAAGCGAAGATTTACCCGTTCCTCTGTCGCCCCATAAAAGCACGTTATTTGCAGGTTTACCGGAAGCAAATTTCATAGTATTCCGAAAAACGTCTTTGATTATATTGTCTATTCCTATAAAATCGGACAGCGACAGCGAATAACCGTCTGCGCCGCTTCCGCCGGATTCTTTTACGGCGGAATTTTCATCGGATAAAGGCTTTAAAATATATTCGCCGTTTATTTTAAAAAACTTGAACGAACCGAACCTGTCTATATGGGAAGCATCGTATTTAATAATGCCTTGTTCATTATAATTGATTTTACGGGCATTTTTAAACTCGCCGTAAATCTCGGAAATGATTCGGTTTATATTCCGTACTTCATTATTGAGTTCATCCATTGCGATTTATCATTTATAAATTAATTTTATTTAAAAGAAGCGTTTAATTTAATGGAACAATAGGAAGAACACATAGAACAGACTTTATCGTCTTTAAGGGGGAGGGATGCTCTCATTTCTTTTGCTTTTTCGGGATCTAACGCACATTCGTACTGTTTTTCCCAGTCCATCGCGCGCCTGTTTTTACTCATTTCTATATCTAGATTTAGCGCGCCTTTGATTCCTTTTGCGATATCTCCGGCATGGGCGGCAATTTTAGAAGCTATAACCCCTTCTTTCACGTCGGATACGGACGGAAGCCTTAAATGTTCTGCCGGCGTAACATAGCACAGAAAATCCGCGCCAGCGCCCGCGGCTATCGCGCCGCCTATTGCGCTTGTTATGTGGTCGTAACCGGGCGCTATATCGGTAACCAAAGGACCCAGCACATAAAAAGGGGCTCCGTTGCAAAGGCTTTTTTCCAATTTTATATTTTCTTCGACCTGATTCAACGGAACGTGTCCCGGACCTTCTATCATTACCTGAACGCCCTCTTCAAGCGCCTTTTTCTGCAATTCGCCGAGCGTCACGAGTTCGGTAATCTGCGCCCTGTCGGTAGCGTCGTTAAGACAGCCCGGCCTTAATCCGTCGCCCAAGCTTAAAACGACATCGTTTTTCTTTGCTATTTTCAAAAGCCTGCCGTAGTCTTCATACAGGGGATTTTCTTTATTTTTTTTTATCATCCATGAAGCAATCAAGGAACCGCCTCTCGAAACTATACCCATAATCCTAGTCT
>JAKAKK010000087.1 GCA_021813525.1 bacterium | reverse complement strand
GACGCATCTTTTTTTAATAATTCCTTGAAGCCCGTCTGTGTTTGAATGCTCTCGTGGGCAAGTTTCTGAACTATTTTATAGGCTTCCTCCCTTAACATCCCTTTATCCACTAAAGACAATAAAACTTTCTGCGAAAAAATAACTCCTTTGGTCAAATCGATATTTTTTAGCATATTTTCTTTATTGACGACTAAGTTGTCTATGAGATACGTCAGCTGATGAAGAATGTAATATGCAAGAATAGTAGAATCCGGAGCTATAATTCTTTCTACGGACGAATGCGATATATCTCTTTCGTGCCACAGCGGTATGTTTTCTAAAGAGGCTATAAGATTAGACCTTAAAATTCTCGAAAGTCCGCAGATATTTTCCGATATTATCGGATTCTTCTTGTGCGGCATAGCCGAAGAACCTTTTTGGCCAGGCGCAAAAGGCTCTTCGGCCTCGGAAACTTCGGTTCTCATAAGATGCCTGATTTCAAGCGCTATTTTTTCGCAGGAAGCTCCGAGCGACGCAAGCGCGTAAAAGGCGTCGGCATAAACGTCTCTCTGAATAACCTGGTTCGATAAAATATTATTAAGTCCGAGCAGTTCCAAGGCGTTCTTTTCCACTTCGGGAGGTATATTGGCATATGTCCCCACCGCCCCCGAAAGTTTGCCAAAAGACGACGAATGAACGGCGTTTTTAATCCTTTCCTCCGCTCTTTTAATTTCTTCGTAAAATATCAGAAGCTTAAAACCCATAGTGACGGGTTCGGCATGTATTCCGTGCGTCCTTCCCATTACCGGCGTAAATTTATGCCTTAACGCCTGATTTCTGAGAGATTCCTTGAGGGTTTCGGCTTTCTTAAGAATAAGTTCGAGCGCTTCTTTTAATATTAAAGAAAAAGACGTGTCGCCCACGTCGGAAGAAGTAAGCCCTAAATGAATAAATCTCGAGTCCTCGCCGACGTATTTTGCCACGTCCGTTAAAAAGGCTATGACGTCGTGTTTCGAAACGCGCTCAATCTCTTCTATCTCGTTTACGTTGAATTTTGCTTTCCGGATAATGTTTTCGTATGAATCGTCGGGGATTTTACCTATTTTATTATATGCCGTGCAGACGGCAAGCTCTACTTTCAGCCAGGTATTATATTTATTTTCGAGCGACCATATTTTGGAAATTTCGGGAAGGGAATATCTGTCTATCAAGTTTAAACCTCCGTTATATATGCTGTATATATTATTTATTTTTACTTCTTCGTAGCGATGGCAATTTTATAAAGCCCGTGTTCGATGCTTAAGCCCATAACGTTTACGATGCTTGAAGCAGTGGATTCTTTATCGGCTTTTATAATAATCGTGGGGTTGTTTTCCCGCATCTTGACGTTTTTCATAAATAGGGACAGTTCTTTTTCGGACAGTTCTTTATTTTTATAAAATATTTTGCCGGCTTTCGTTATATAGATAGTTATAGGTTTTTTAGATGAAGTAAAAGATTTTACGCCCGATTTAGGCAGATGTATTTTTATGCCGTAGCTTGAAGTAAAAGTCGTCGTCATCATAAAAAATATCAGCAGTGTTAAAAAAACGTCCACCATATTGATAACGTTTATTATAGGGTCCGGTTTTCTTTTAAATGCAAACTTCATATTGAACGCCTGTTTTCGATAATTAATCTTTTTTCATAAAAGATACGACCCTCGATGCGGTATCTTCCATTGCCGCTCCGAAGTTAAACGCTTTAGAAGCAAAATACTTAAAAAATAAAAAAGATATTATGGCGATTATCAGCCCTATCGCCGTCGAATAGAGCGCTTCCGAAATACCGAGGGCAAGAAGATGCGGGTTTGTAATACCGCTCTGATAGGATACGGCGCTGAGAGCCTTAATCATCCCTACGACGGTTCCGAGAAGCCCCAGCAGCGGAGCGATAGTCGTAATCGCGCTCAGTCCTTCGAGGTTTTTTTCGAGGTCTAAATATGCCCTTCTTCCGGACTCTTCGACCTCTAATTTAATAGTATCTATAGAGTTTTTATAGTTGCCTATGATTGAAAGATAAATTTTTGCTATGGGGGTTTTTGCCGTCATGCACATGCCTTTAGCTTTTTCGATATCGCCGTCTTTTATGGATTTTTCGACGTTAAAAAGAAACTCCTCCGGGAATATCTTGGATTTCCTGAGGCTGTAAAAACGTTCTATTATAATCGCAAGCGCAATAATAGAGCACAGGATTAAAGGATATAAAAAAAACTCGGTCAGCAGTTCGGCTTGATTAAACATAGTATCGCACCCTTACTTTTTTAAATTCTTTAGTGCTTTCGAGGGCATCGAAATCCTTGATGCCCGTGAGCGAAGAAATCCGTTCCATAACGTTATGGGCGTCTTCTTTAGATTTTGAATGTATCATAGTAAATATATTGTATTCCCACCTTCCCGGATATACCGGCCTTTGATAGCAGTGGGAAACTTCTTTTATAGAAGACATGATTTTTCCGTGGTTTTCGGTTTCTTCCGGCTTAGATTTCCATATGCCCATAATATTGTAACTGAATCCGGCTTTCTGATGATACAGGACGCATGCAAACCTGCGCATTTTTTTATCGCTTAAAAAATTTTTTATCGTTTCCAATAATTTTTCCTGAGAAATTCCTAAATTTGCCGATAAATTCTTAAAGGGTTCGGGGGTAATTTCAAGGTCTTTTTGAAGTTCCCTAATGCACGACTTTTCAAAATCTGTAATTTTTATCTCGGAATCGGATTTAAAATCGTCATGCGAAAAAAATTTAAAAGAAGAAGACTCTTCACCGGTCATATCGAAATTAACGCCTATTTTAAAAAGTTTAAGCGTAGGCAGTATTAAATAATCGGACGCGCCAGACTTTTCGCTCAGCAGTTTAATTTCGTCTTCGAGAGAATATTCGGACGGCAGGGTAATAGTAAACCATATATTGTATTCGTTGTTTCTTAAATAATTATGGCTGACGCCGCTATGCGAACTTATGGCATCCGCGGCGGAATCCACAAGCCCGCTATCGACTTTAAACGCCGCCAGGGTGCTTTTATATCCTATATTGTGGGAATCGAATATAGCGCTTATCTGCCTGATAATTTTATTATTTTTTAAATTTAATATCCTGCCTAAAACCTCTTCTTCGGATATGCCGGTAAGATTCGCGATGCTTAAAAACGGGCGGACGGAAATAGGAAAATCCGTCTGTAGAATATTTAATATTTTCTTGTCGGTTAATTCCAGTTCCATATTTAAAAAAAGGTTAATTTAATTATAATTATATCAATTTATTCGAATAACCGTCAAGAAAAAACCTCCGCCCGCCTTTTCGGCGGCAGGAGGCTTTAATTTTAATCTTTATGTAAAAATCCGGCATTATTATGCGGCATATTACTTTAAAGATTCGAGATACTCCGCAATAGCATCTACCTTGGAAGCAGGCATGTTTTTATGGTTGGGCATAATCGCCATGTACGACTTTCCGTTAAGAGTAACGTTGCTTCCGGACGCAAAATGCGCGCCTGGATTTATTATCTGGGTCTTGAGCCATGACAGGCTTCTCTGCGAACCTATGTGAGAAAGATTAGGACCGACCTGTCCGCCGTTTCCGTTAATGGCATGGCAGGCTATACAGCCTTCCGAACCGAAAAGAGACGCTCCGGACGAGGCAAAAGCGGAAACGCTTATTGCCGATATTCCGGTAAAAATTAACGCCGCGATAAATAACTTACCGATTTTTAAAATCATTCAATTCACCCCCCTTTTTTTTAATGTAGATATAAAGAAATATTTATTATGCAACAAAATAAAACGATAAAAAATAAGAATAAAAACGATACGGCGGTTAATATTTCTTAATACAGTTAAAAACGGGGTCTTCAAACGCTTTAATACACCCGGTATATAGTTCGTTAGCTATCTAACGGGCTATATACGGATGTAAATAATTCGGAAAGCTCTTTATGTTTTATGTTATTTTAAAGATTTAAGATAAGAGGCTAAAGCGTTAAGTTTCGATGCCGCCATGTGCCTGTGTCCCGGCATAATAGCCTGATAGGACTGGCCGTTGATGTTTGCGGTGGTTCCGGCGGCAAAATGGGCGCCTGGATTTGTTATCTGGGTTTTAAGCCAGGAAAGGCTTCTTTTACTGCCTACGTGGGATAAATCCGGACCTACCGAGCCACCCTGACCGTTAATAGCGTGGCAGGCGATACATCCTTCGGAGCTGAAAAGCGAAGAGCCGGATGCGGCAAAAACCGTAGTGGCGCTAAAAATTAATGCTGCGGCAATAAACAAAGCCGAAATGCTTTTTTTCATGATAATTCTACCCCCTTGAAATTAAAAAGAATTAATAAATTGATTTCCTGATAATATATATATAATATAATAAACTTTAAGTCAATATATTTTTTAGACGATATTTTATTAAAATTTTTATAAAATTTTTCTTGCATTTTTCACTAAATAACATATAATAAAAAATCGTGTTTTTTTATTAAAATTTATTAAGGAAGAAGACTTAATAATCTTCCGGGGAGGTAAGGGTAAAATGAATTCTTTAGGAACGCATTTACTTTTAGAGTTGAAAAAATGCAAAAAAAATATTTTGGCCGACCTTGATTTCGTCGAAACCGCAATGCTCGATGCGGCGGCGGAAGCAAAAGCGACCATAGTAGAACATAAATTTCACGAATTTAATCCGTTCGGAATCAGCGGAATGGTAATAATTGCCGAATCGCATCTTTCCATACACACGTGGCCTGAATACGACTATGCGGCGGTAGATATTTTTACGTGCGGAGATATAATAAAGCCTCAGGAAGCGGCAGAGTTTTTAGTCGAAAGGTTCGGGTCTTTGGAACCGCAGATTATGGAAATAAAAAGAGGGCTTATATCTATTTACGACGAAGAGCTTCCTCATAAAGTCCTCTGCGAGGAGAAGCTCGTCGCCCGTTAGCGTAGTATTCGAGCCAATTTTTCGTCGAATCTGCCGTAATAAGATATTTTCTGCAAAGCCCTTGCATCGGAATTTTCCAATATTGCAAGGGCTTTTTTTATGCTTTCTTTGTCGAAAGGCTTTTTAAGTCCGCAATGCGCATCCGAAATATCCAGAATAGGCTCTAGAACGAACCTGCGGTTAAAAATCTCGGGGTGAGGCAGTTTTAATTCCGGCAGGTCCAGCGTTATGAAATTTTTTGCAGATTTATCGTAAACGAAAAGTATATCTATATCTATAACTCTAGGCATATATCTTTTGCTTTCGTTTTTCCTGCCCATATTTTTTTCTATACCTTTTAAAAAGGAAAGAAGTTTTCTGCCGAAAGCCGCATAATCTTTCGTATCTCCGGGCATTTCGAGCATAACCGCGCAATTTAAAAAATAAGGCTGGTCGGCATTTCCGACCGGCGAAGACAAATATGCCGAAGAAATGCCGGACATAACCGCGCCCGCTATAGGGCTAGCGGTAACAGAAACCGCGCTTTTAATTAAATTTAAAGCTTTCAGAAGATTATCTTCGGTATTTCCGATATTGCTTCCAAGTCCCAGACAGATACAGGCTTCGGGAACGCCGCCGCCTTCGCATGGGTTAGATTTGCCGTACGTATCCATATCGCCGCCCCGCACTTCATCCGCCCATGCGGACTAAAGCTTCCTTAATGCGGTTTTCGCTTATCGTCAAAGAGAATCTTATATACCCTTCGCCGTAGTCGCCGAATCCCGAACCCGGCGTTACGATAATGCCGGTTTCGTTCAGCAGGGAAACGGCAAACTCCTTAGACGTCATATTTGCTTTCGGAACATGCGCCCACATGTAAAACGTGGCATCCGATTTATAAACTTTATAGCCTAATTTTTCTAATCCTCCGACTAATAATTCGCGCCTCTTTTTATAAATTTTATTGTTGTCTTCCACGGCTTTAAGTTCGTTATCTAGTCCGTAAGCTCCCGCAAGCTGAATAGCCTGAAACACGCCGGAATCCAGATTGGTTTTAACGGCTCCGAGCCCCTTTACGACTTCTTCGTTGCCTGCGGCGAATCCTATCCTGAAACCGGTCATATTAAAAGTTTTGGAAAGGGAATGGAATTCTATTCCGATTTCTTTTGCCCCGTTAGCTTCTAAAAAAGAATCGTTTCCTTTTTCGCCTGTATAGACTTCGGAGTATGCAAAATCGTGCGCTACTATAATTTCGTTTTTCTTTGCAAATTTAACGACCTCATTGAAAAAATGCCTATCCGCCACCGCAGAAGTAGGGTTATTGGGATAATTTAAAAACATAAGTTTCGCTTTTTTTAAAATATCTTCGGGTATTAAAGAAAAATCCGGCAGGAAATCGTTTTCTTCTTTTAGAGGCATAATATAAGGAATGCCTCCGGCAAAAATAGTCCCCGCCCTGTACACCGGATAACCGGGGTCCGGAATTAAAACTACGTCGCCCGGATTTATAAAAGCGAGGGGGAGATGCCCGATACCCTCTTTTGAGCCGATGAGCGATAAAACTTCCGTTTCCGGGTCTAAAGATACGTTAAACCTTTTTTTATACCATTCGGAAACCGATTCCCTGAACTTTAAGAGCCCTTCATACGAAGGATATTTTTGGTTAACGTCTATCTCGCTTTCTTTTTTAAGGACATCGACTATAGCCTTAGGAGTCGGAAGGTCGGGGTCTCCGATGCCGAAGCTTATTATATCTACGCCTTTTGCCTTTACCTGGGATTTAAGTTTGTCTATCTCGGCAAAAAGATACACCGGAAGTTTGCCTAATCTGTCGGAAAATTTGAATTGCATACGGGAATTAATCCTCCTTATTAAAAAGATAAATTATATTTGTTTATTTTATAATAAAATCTTTTCCAAGTCTATATATTTTAAAGCCAGAGCGTTCAGCATATTTATATTTTCCGGGCAGCACCCGTCGGGAATATACGGAATATCTCCGATAATCGGCACGTCCGTAAATTCGCCGAGTATTTCTTTATTGGACGCTCGGCTTTCGTCGTTTTCGTTTAAAACATTATTTATAATTATTCCGGATACGCCTATATCCCGGCTTTTTGCATATTCTATGTTTAAAAGCGTCTGGTTTATCATGCCCAAACCCGCCTTAGTCACTAAAATAACGCCTGCATCTATATATTTTGCGATATCTATCATAAAATGCTTTTTTTTCAAAGGAACAAGCATGCCGCCGGCTCCTTCGACGAGCATATAATCATGGACTTTATTTAAATCGTAAAATTTAAAGAGGATTTCTTTAATACACAGGTCTCCGCCTTCCTTTTTCAATGCGGCATAAGGAGACAAAGGGGACTGAAACGTATAAGGAGTTATAATATCCGGTTCTTCGTTTAAACCGGCGTATTTCTTAACATAAGCGCCGTCTAAATAATTTTTGGCGCCGTCTTCGTTAATTTTAACTCCGGTTTCGACGGGTTTCATATATCCCGCTTTTAAACCGCGCCGTTTGAAGGCAAGAAGCAACAGAAGGCTGACGAATGTTTTCCCTATATTAGTATCTATCCCGGTAATAAAAAATATTTTATCAGACATGGCATACATTAAGTATAAAAAAATAAAAAGGAAGGAAACTCCCCGAATTTTATCGGGGAGGAAAATCAAAAAAACTACTTTACGCCTAATTTTTTAAGCGTCATAGGACCGATAATTCCGTCTGCTTTAAGGCCGTTTTTTTTCTGGAACGCTTTGACTGCATTGGTAGTAACGGGTCCAATCATTCCGTCGACTTTGCCTTTATAAAGCCCGTCCTTTGCAAGAGCCTGCTGAACAGCTTTGACCGTGGCAGAGGATATTGTTTTTACCGCTTTTTTGGCAACGACTTTCTTTACCGCAGTCTTTTTAACGACCGCTTTTTTTACCGTTGTAGCGGCAAAAGAGCTGGAAGGTATTGCTATTAAGGCTAAAAATAAGACCGATAATAATAACTTTTTCATTAATTTTTCACCTCCTTTTTGCAAATATATTTTAACTTTTCATTTTTATCATTTTTTTATAATAATTGCAACTGAAATTACTATAAAACTTTTTTTATAGTGCCTATAAATTCGACCGGGTCAAATTTTACTACGTAATAGTCGGCGCCGGCCATCATGCCTTTATCGGAATTTTCTACTCCGCTTAAGGAAGAGTGCATAATTACCGGAATATTTTTATATTTATCGTCGGATTTAAGCGTCTTGGTAAAAGTATAGCCATCCATAACCGGCATTTCGACGTCGCAGATAATAGCGTCTATTTTATATTTATCTTCATATACTATGTCGAGAGCCGCCTTTCCGTTTTCGGCCAGCACGGTCTTAAACCCCTCTTTTATGAGCGCATTATTGACTATCTTTCTCGCGGAGGACGAATCGTCTATAATGAGCACCGTCCTGTTTCCGCCGAACTCGTCTTTCTCTAAAGCTATCTCCCTGTTTTCCTTGTTATAAAAACCGAGTTCGTCAACTATGGATTCAAAGTCCAGCAAAAGGAGAAGTTCGTCGTTTTCGACCTTAATAATGCCGGTTACTTTGGAATCGACCGAACTTACCGAAGAAAGTTCGGGCGCGTTGATATCGTCCCATGAAACGCG
>JAKAKK010000047.1 GCA_021813525.1 bacterium | reverse complement strand
ACGCCGAACGACATTTTTGAAATAGTTTTGTTTCCCGTAAATAGAAAGATGAAATATCCCGCAAACGATGCAAGTACGAAAAACAGAGAAACCGTAAAATATAAAGAACCGTCCATCATAATTATTTCCTCTAATTGCAAGCGTGCCGCGTCAGCTTAAATCTTTTTTAATTCCGGCAATTTTTTTGTTAAAATTTTTATAAAACGATTCGAATTTTTTCTTGGGAACCGCCAGTATTTCCACGCGGGTTTTTTTGCCGTCTTTAGAGTCCGATAATTTGACCCAGGTTTCCCCGTGGTTGAAAAAGAACGAGAAAAACAGAGCCGCTATCAGCATTATAGAGCCGAACCATACGACGGAAGTATAGGCGTTCTTTGTTATTTCCACGCCGCTGTAATAATAGTTTTTTACCCCGTTGTAAAGAAAAACTACGTCATGGTATTTAGCGAATATTAACGGCATGCTTTTATTCTTGTAAGGCAGAACGTTGAATTTCAATATCCGTTTATTGCTCAACTCGATATAAAAAGGGATTTCGTCTTTTCCGGGATGCTTATACGGTATAAACCTGAATTTTATATTATTTATTCCGGCATCGTATAATTTGCCGAATTCCGCGTAAACGACCTTTTCGGATTTGCGGTTTTTTAAACTGACTATTAAAAGTTTGGCGGCGGTAGGCTTATAATGGCCGTAGCTTGCCTGATATATGGTTATGCCGCCGTATGTGAACGGATGATTGACCTCGATATTTTTTTCCGCTACGCTTACATGGTTTTTAATTATGCTTATTTTGCTTATATAGGATTTCGGTATGCCGTCCTTGTAGTATTCGGTCCGGTAATCGTCCAGCCTTATCATAAAAGGGAGCTTTACGGGTTTCTGATTTTTCGTAGAATAAGAGACGTCCGTTTTTTCTCCGACTTTAATATTGGTATATGACCTGAAACCGTATTTAACGTTTAATATTACGCCTATAATAATTATTATGACGCTTAAATGGGCTATATACGGAGAAAATCTGAAAATGGAATTTTTTGAATAGTATAATTCGTTTTCCGTTTCAGAAAACGGTTTGCCGAATTTTTCGTTTAAAACTTTTTTGGTTTCCCCGGCGTTTTTTTTAGATTCGACGACCTCATATACCGCTTTAGGGCTTTTTTTATCCATCATTTCTTTGAAAGACGGATAAGGTCCGAAAACCGCTTTAAGGGTGTGCGGAAAAATATTGACGGAAGCGGTTACGAGATTTATGACCAACAGAGCCGCCAGCCCGATAAAATACCATGAACCGTAAATATTTAAGAACCCCAGCCAGTATAATACGTGATATGCCTGCGGCCCGAAAATAGTCCTGTATTGGCTTGCCGTATCGCCCTGATTTATGAAAGTTCCGACCATCGAAAATGCGGCGATTGCTATAAAAAGGAATATAGCGAGTTTGACGGAGGAAAAGAATTTATTCAATTTTGAAAGCATTGTCATATTTTATTTGATTATCTAAAAATTGTAAAGCAAAAACTTGACAAAATATAAAAATCTTGATTAAATAATATTTAGCACTCATAATGTTTAAGTGCTAATTAATAAAATGTCATTGCCTAAAATTATGGAAGAAAAATGCGAAAAACATAATTACAGCGACCTAAGCGAAAGAAGCAGGGAAATTCTGCTCGGTATAATAGAAGGATATTTCGGGACGGCAAACCCGGTAGGCTCTAAATTCATAGCCGAGAATTACAATCTTAATTTAAGCCCGGCTTCCGTCAGAAATATAATGGCGTCGCTTGAAGAAGAAGGGTATATATATCAGCCCCACTTTTCTGCGGGAAGGGTTCCCACCGCAAAAGGATACAGGTTCTATATAGAAGGCTTGATGAAGACCCAAAAAATTACGCATGAACAAAAAGAAAATATAAAAAAGAGATTTAATTCGGGAAGCAGGAATTTAGGCGACATATTGAACCAGGTATCGATATCGCTGTCCGATTTGTCGCATTATGCGGGAGTCGTTCTGGCGCCGGATACCTCAAGCGTGCATCTTTTGCATATCGAGTTTATAAGGATAAAGCCGAACAATATACTTGCGGTTATCGTGTTTCAGAACGGCATTACCGAAAATAAATCGTTTTACGTTTCGAAAGATATTAAGCAAAACGAGTTAAGCCGGTATTCCAAAAAATTGAACGAAATTATAGAAAATAGAAAATGCGATTTAGACGCTTTGAAAGATATCATAGCCGAAGAAATGCGCAGCGACAAAGAAAATTTTTATTCTATATTAAACAGCGCCGTATTCTGCCGTGCGGGCGCCGGAACTGAAAATAATTACGATAGATGTTTATACGTCGGACCGGAAACCGACTTATTGGAAGAGCCGGAATTTTCCGATAACGAACAGATAAAATTTCTTATAAAAACTATTTCGGATAAAACGACCATAATAAAACTGCTCGGACATACCAAAAACTGCAAAACAAAGCAGATATTTATAGGTTCCGATAAAGAGTGGTCGGAAATATCGGGACTGTCTCTTATAACGGCTCCTTATATAAGCGAAAACAATATGCTTAAGGGGTCGATAGGGATTATCGGGCCGTTGAGGATGAACTATTCCCGCGTTATTCCGTTAATAGATTTTATGGCCGAATTTTTGAGCGGGATTATATAAAAATAAATAAAAAATAAATTAAATTTGTGGAGATACGGCAAATGTATGAAAACGAAAAAAGAGACGGTTCCGAAGACGCAAGTTCCGCCGGCTTCGACGATTTAAATATCGAAAAAGAATTAGGAAAAAGAATAGGCGAGGCGGACGGCGGTTCCATAGCCGTTGAAACCGACCGCGATATAGACGATATTCCGAACCCCAAAAATCTCGCGGAAGCGGAGGACGAGCTTAATTATTTAAAAAATGCGCTGAAAAGCCTTAAGAGAGAATACGAAGATTCAAACTCTAATTATCTTAAAAGTTTAGCCGATATGGAAAATCTCAGAAAAAGGATGAACAGGGAAAAAGAAGAATCTTTAAAATATTCGAACGAAAAGCTTTTAAGGGACCTTCTGCCCGTTCTGGATTTTTTAGACCTTGCGATAGGGCATTCGGCGTATTATCTGGAGCAGGATTCTTCGGGAAATTTAAAAACTTTCGTGGACGGCGTGAAATTAGCTTACGGCGAATTCGTTAAAATATTAAAAAATTACGGCGCCGAAGTTATTGAAACTTCTGGAAAAAATTTCGACGCTAATTTTCACGAGGCGGTTGAAATCGTCGAGGATTCCGGCCGGCAGGACGGAAAAATCATCGAAGAAAAAAGAAAGGGCTATGTTTTCAAGGACAGGCTGTTGAGGCCTTCCATGGTATCAATAGCAAAATCTAAAGACTCGCATTAAATAAACTTATATATTTAAGATATAATTATAATTATAATAAGATTAAAATTTAAAAATCATAAAGCTTTAAGGAGAATTCAATCATGGGAAAAGTAATAGGAATCGATTTGGGAACGACAAACTCTTGCGTTGCGGTTATGGAAGGCAAAGAGCCCGTCGTAATAGCAAATTCGGAAGGAACGAGGACGACCCCCTCGGTCGTATCCATAAGCGACAGCGGCGAAAGGCTCGTGGGCCAGGCCGCCAAAAGGCAGGCGGTTACTAATCCGGAGAACACTATTTATGCGGTTAAAAGGCTTATAGGAAGAAAATACGATTCGCCGGAAGTGCAGGCGTTTAAGAAGGTCTGCCCTTATAAAATCGTTCCGAGCGAAAACGGAGACGCATGGGTGGAAATAAAGGGGAGAAAATATTCTCCGGCGGAAATTTCATCCATGATATTGACTAAAATGAAAAAGACGGCCGAGGATTATCTCGGCGAACCGGTTACCGAAGCCGTTATTACGGTTCCGGCTTATTTTAACGATTCGCAAAGGCAGGCGACTAAGGATGCGGGCAAAATAGCCGGATTAGACGTTTTAAGGATTATCAACGAGCCTACCGCATCTTCTCTCTCCTACGGCTTGGACAAAAAGAAGGAAGAAAAAATAGCGGTTTACGATTTGGGCGGAGGAACCTTCGATATTTCAATACTCGAACTCGGAGAGGGGGTATTTGAAGTCAAATCTACCAACGGCGATACTTTCTTAGGCGGAGAAGATTTCGACCAGAAAGTAATAGATTATATAGCCGATGAATTTAAAAAAGAACAGGGCATAGATTTAAGAAAAGATAAAATGGCGCTCCAAAGGTTAAAGGAAGCCGCGGAAAAGGCAAAAATAGAACTTTCCTCTTCTCTCGAAACCGATATAAATTTACCGTTTATTACGGCGGACGCAAGCGGACCCAAGCATCTTAACATGAAGCTTTCCAGGGCAAAGCTCGAACAGCTTACCGCCGAATTAATCGACAGGTCTATGGCTCCGGTTAAAACTGCATTAAAAGACGCGGGTTTGTCAACCTCTCAGGTCGATGAAGTCGTGCTTGTCGGAGGACAGACAAGAATGCCTAAGGTTCAGCAGTCGGTTAAGGATTATTTTGGAAAAGAACCTCATAAAGGGGTTAATCCCGATGAAGTCGTAGCTGTCGGTGCGGCAATTCAGGGCGCCGTTCTTAAAGGAGAAGTTAAAGACGTCCTTCTGCTGGATGTTTCGCCTTTGTCTCTCGGGATAGAAACCCTCGGCGGCGTTAGCACGAAATTAATCGAAAAAAATACGACTATTCCTACCAGAAAGAGCCAGATATTTTCGACCGCCGCCGATAATCAGCCCGCGGTTACGATAAACGTCCTGCAGGGCGAAAGGGAAATGGCGTCGGACAATAAGAGCCTCGGAAGGTTCGAGCTTACGGGGATACCGCCGTCTCCGAGAGGAGTTCCGCAGATAGAAGTTACGTTCGACATAGACGCCAACGGCATAGTCCACGTTTCGGCAAAAGATTTGGGAACGGGCAAAGAGCAGTCTATCAGAATCACCGCTTCAAGCGGATTGTCCAAAGAAGAAATAGACAAAATGATTAAAGAAGCAGAACTTCATAAAGACGAAGATTCTAAAAAGAAGGAACTCATAGAAGTAAGAAACCACTTAGACGGTTTGGTCTATTCGGCGGAAAAAACGTTAAAAGATTCCGGAGACAAAATAGAATCCGCTGACAAAATGGCCGCCGAAGAAAAAATAGCCGAGGCTAAAAAAGCGCTTGAAGGAGACGATATAGATTCTATAAAACGCATAACCGAAGAATTAGAAAAGCTGTCGCATTCCATAGCCGAAGCTATTTATAAGAAAACCGCCGCTGAAACGGGCGGAGCGGGCGCGGGAACAGAAGCCGCGGGGCAGGCAGAGGAAGGGCAGGCTAAACCTGCGGACGAAAACGTGGTAGAAGCCGAATACGAAGAAGTAAAAGACAAAAAGAACGAATAAATCGAACCGCCCCGTCGGCGTCCTAAGCCTGACGGGGCGGTTTCCCGTGGGCGGTTGCCGGCGGGAAAACTTATAACTTAATTTAAACTATTGTAAACTATGGCATCAAAAAGAGATTATTACGAAATTCTGGGAGTAGAAAGAGAAGCAAGCGCGGACGAAATAAAAAAAGCATACAGAAAACTAGCCTTAAAACATCATCCGGATAAAAATCAGGGCGACGGGGATTCCGAAGAAAAATTCAAAGAAATAAACGAGGCATACAGCGTTTTGTGCGACGAAGAAAAAAGAGCCGCTTACGACAGGTTCGGGCACGAAGGCATGGGCGCTTTTGCTTCCGGCGGAGGAGGCGGATTCGGATTCAGCGATATATTCAGCGACTTTTTCGGAGATATTTTCTCCCAGCCGAACAAAAAGACCAGACGGAGGAAAGGGGAAGACCTTCGTTACGGCGTCAGGATTAAGTTCGAAGAATCTTTATTCGGAGTATCCAAGCAGATAAAATACAACAGATACGAAACATGTTCTTCGTGCGAAGGAACGGGCGCAAAAAAGGGAACAAAAAGAGCAGCCTGTCCTGTTTGCAAGGGAACGGGGGAAATAAGGCAGCAGCAGGGATTTTTTTCTATATCCAGGACATGCTATAAATGCAACGGGGAAGGAGAGATTATCGAAAATCCGTGTCCGGTTTGCAAAGGCGAAGGCAGGGTCATAAAAGAGCGCAAGCTGGATATAAAAATACCTGCAGGCATAGACGACGGCAACAGGCTTAAAGTTTCGGGAGAAGGTTCGTCCGGACTTTTCGGCGGACCTAACGGCGACCTGTACGTCGATATTACCGTTGAACCGCACAGCGTATTTAAAAGGCAGGGAAACGATATATACGTCTCGATGCCGGTCAGCTTCTCGCAGGCCGCCTTGGGATGCGAAATAGAAGCGCCTACGGTGGACGGAAAATCTACTTTAAAAATATTACCCGGAACTCAGAGCGGAACGCAGTTCACGCTTAGAGGCAAGGGGGCGCCGAGGCTTAACGGAGGCGCGAGAGGAAACGAATATATAAGCGTCGTCGTGGAAACCCCGACGAACCTGACTCCTAAACAAAAAAGACTTTTCGAGGAGCTTGCCGCCGAAAACAAAGAAGAAACGCATCCGTTAAAAAAATCTTTTATGGATAAGATTAAATCTTTTATATAGCTTTAACCGCTTATAAAGCGTATATCTTTTACGGTTATGCTTTTATCTAAGCCGGTTGTTTTATCTCCGGAAGAAAAAAAATAGTTTATCTTTTTTATAAATTCTTCCTTGATAAATCCAAGCTCGAATATTAAAACCGGATTTTCGACGCTGACCGTTAAAACGTTTTTATACAAGGTTTTTGGTCTGGTTTTTTTGCTTATTTCTTTTCCGCAGATGGATTCCCAGTGTTCGTATAATATTAAAGCGCAATAGTCGGATGCGCTGAGTTTATTCTTTAGCGCGGACAAAAGAACGTCCTTTAAATTTAGTTGTTGATTTAATTTCATTATTATAATATTATTGCTTATAATACAAAAATTTTCAATGAATTAAATCAAACTTAATTTAATAACCTATGGATATTAATTGTCCGTATTGCGGGGCGCGTTACGAATTAGACGATTCATTGCTCCCCGAAGGCGATATTAAAGTAAAATGCAGGGTATGCTCCAATGTTTTTATCCTGAATAAAAACTCCGGCGCTTTTAAAGACGAGCCGCAGGTATCCGCAGAGGCGCAAACGCCAGTTCATTCTTCTCCGCAGGCACAGACTTCCGGCTCCGCTCCAGCATCTTTCGATTCTTCAAAACATTCCGTTTCCGATGATTTTATGCAGTCTATTATGTCCGAAATCAACAGCGCGGTCGCCGAAGAAGCAAGCGGTAAAAATAAAAAAGATTCTGGTTCCGGCTCTGTTTCCGCGCCGTCGTCCTCTCCATCAAAGACTACCTCGTTTCAAATTATAATGCTTATAATCCTGGCCGTTCTGTTTTTAATTGCCGCCGCATCCGCCCTCGTTCATTATAATATAATAAATATTCCTTTTCTTCCCTCCGGCGGAGCCGATTTTTTATCGTCATTCTAAACGACTTCGTGAAGACGACGAAGCAATCCCGCCGGATAGGGGATAGCCGTCATTGAGCTGTTTAAGCGGGCGTTTTAAATTTTTATATAGGAATATAAACCGAAACAGTCGTGCCGCGGTTTTTTACCGACGATATATCGATAAAGCCGCCGTGTTCGTGCATTATTTTCTGGCTTACCGCAAGGCCCAGCCCGCTTCCCTTTTCTTTTGTAGTGAAAAACGGAACGAATATATTATTCATATCGTTTTTGCTTATTCCGCAGCCGTTGTCGATAAATTCTATTTTTATAAATTTTGGATTATTTCTGGTATAATCTAATTTAGTGGTAATTTTTATTATTCCGCCCGCCTGTTTTACCGCCGCATTTACCGCATAAACCGAATTTTTGAGGAGATTTAAGAATACCTGAATAAGCGCATTTTCGGAGGCGTATATTTTGGGAAGGCTCGGGTCGAATTCCTTTATAACCTCTATATTTTTTGCCGAAAATTCGGCCTGCTCCATAATTATTATTTCGTTGATTATTTTATTGATATTTACGGCGGAAGTTTTTATTTTATGCTTTTTAGACAATGCCAGAAGTTCTTCTATGAGGTTATTGATTCTTGACGATTCTTTTATTATTATTTCTAAAAAATTACTCAAATCAGGCTCGTTGAATTTTCTTTTTAAATAAGCCGCGGAAGCTTTGATTCCGCCGAGAGGATTTCTTATTTCGTGGGACATTTCGGCAATAAACCGCGACAGGTCTTCTATCCTTTCTTCGCTTTTGATATTATGGTCCATTTCTTTGAATCTCGTAATATCTTTTAACGAAATTAACAGATGCGGTTTATCCCCGTCGGTAATTTTAGATATTTCCAGTATTACGTATCTTGCCTGCTCCCGGTTTTTATTTTGAAATTTATATTCGAATTCTATAAAACCTTCTCCCGTCTGCATAACGTTGTTTACTTTTTCTTCGATATAGGCGTTATCGTTGAAAAAGCGGCTAAGCGTTAAGACGTTTAAGAATCTGTCGGAATATCCGGTAAGTTCCTGCGCCGGAAGGTTTAAAAACTTTAAAACGAGGTTTTCGTCGAATAGAATAACGGAATAGTTTAAATTGTTCAGTATTAA
>JAKAKK010000081.1:38611-41568 GCA_021813525.1 bacterium | reverse complement strand
GTTTGCGATAAGGGAAGGCGGACACACCGTCGGAGCAGGCGTTATAACAGAGGTCATAGAGTAATATAGAACGGAATTAACAATAGAACGGGGACGGAATTAATTCCGTCCTTAAAAAGGGGAAATATAAAATAAACATGGAAATTCAAAAGATACGAATCAGATTGAAAGCATACGATCATCGATTATTGGATCAATCCGTGACGGAAATAGTCGAAACCGCAAAACTTACAGGTTCTAAAATTAGCGGACCTATACCGCTGCCTACTAAAATAAATAAGTATTGCGTTTTAAGGTCTCCTCATGTAGATAAGAAGTCGAGAGAAGAGTTTGAAATGAGGACTCATAAAAGAATTATTGATTTGCTCGAACCGAATCAAGCGACTATAGATGCGTTAATGAAATTAGATTTATCTTCAGGCATTGATGTCGATATAAAGCAGATTTAATTAAATCGCGGAGTATTAAAATTATGATAAAAGCAATAATAGGAAAAAAACTCGGAATGACGCAGATATTTAATGAGGACGGCATGATTGTGCCCGTTACCGTTATAAAGGCCGGACCTTGTACGGTTGTAGGAAAAAAGATTAAACAGTCTGACGGTTACGATGCATTGCAAATGGGCTTTGAAGAAGCGAAATCATTCAGATTAAATAAGCCTGCTCTAGGAAAATTTACAAAGAATAACTTAAGCCCCTTAAAAGTTTTAAAAGAATTTAGAGATTCGGAAATAGACGGCGTTAATATAGGCGATGTTATCGACATTTCAATTTTTAGCGATGTGCAATCCGTATCTATAAGCGGAATTTCAAAAGGAAAAGGCTATCAGGGAGTCGTTAAAAGATGGGGTTTCTCCGGCGGTAGAGATACCCACGGTTCAAATTTTCACAGAGCTCCTGGATCGATAGGCCAGTCGTCTTATCCGTCTAAGGTATTTAAAGGCTTAAAAATGCCGGGACATATGGGAATGGATAAGAAAACGGTTTTAAATTTAAAAGTTGTCAAGATAGATGCCGACGAAAACCTTATGTATGTTAAAGGAGCCGTTCCGGGAGCCGATAACAACATTATTTATATATATGCCGCCGACAAATCGGGAAGAAAACTGCATAAGTAAAATAATTTTTCATAGAAAGTGGACGGACTTAAGCCCGTCTCGGGAAAAGGGGATTTATTATAATGTCTGAAAGCGCAAACGTATTGAACATAGGCAATAAGAACGCAGGAAATATTTCATTAAATGAGGAAATATATTCATATCCCGTTAAGGAGCCGTTAATAAAAGAGTTCGTTTTATTAACTCTTGCAAATAAAAGGCTGGGATTGGCTTCTACAAAAAATAGAAAAATAGTTTCCGGCGGAGGAATTAAGCCATGGAAGCAGAAAGGAACAGGCAGGGCAAGGGCAGGTTCCACCAGGTCTCCTTTGTGGAAAGGCGGCGGAACTATTTTTGGGCCTACAAATGAAAGAAATTATAAAAAGGATATGCCTAAAAAAGCAAGGAAAGCGGCCGTTAAATCTGCTTTGTCGTATTTATTGAAAGAAGGGCGCCTTGTTTTTATAGAGGATTTTGAGCTTCCAAATATTAAAACGAAAGAAATGAAGTCGATATTCGATAATTTCGGTATAAAAAAGGGATTGCTGATATTGCCCGCATTGAATACGGACGACAAAATACTAAAATCCACAAGAAATCTTAAGGACTACAAAGCGATCGGCGTAAATCTCTTAAATATCGTAGATCTGCTAAAATATGAAAAAATAATGATTACGGTTAAAGCTAACGAAGAATTAGAGAGGAACCTTGCGCTATGAAAGAATTAAATAATGCCGTAAAAAGAACGGTGCAGTCGGAAAAAAGTTTAAAAATTAGAGAGATAAACAATACTTATGTCTTCAACGTCGATAAAGATGCAAATAAAAAAGATATTAAGGATGCTGTAGAAAAGTACTTTAACGTTAAAGTCGACGACGTCAATACCGTCATTACCAGAGGAAAGTTCAGAAGAGTGGGTAAATATACCGGTAAATTGCCGAATATTAAAAAGGCTTACGTTAAACTTAAAGAAGGCCAGAGGATATCGGCCTTAGAAGTATAATCGGGAGAGAAGAAAGATGCCATTAAAAAAATACAAACCAACATCAAGCGCTAGAAGATTTCAAACGGTTTCGGATTTTTCAGAAATTACGCGTGACTTTCCGGAAAAGGGCCTTCTTGCAAAATATAAAAAAAATGCCGGAAGAAATAATTACGGCAGGATTACTACCAGGCACCAAGGCGGAGGACACAAGAGAAGGTATAGAATTATCGATTTTAAAAGAGATAAAAGAAATGTGCCGGCCCGCGTAATAGAAATAGAATACGATCCTAACAGGTCGGCAAGAATCGCATTGTTAAGTTATATAGACGGAGAAAAAAGATATATATTATGCCCTGTCGGTTTAAAAAAAGGCGACAGCGTAGTATCGTCGGAGAATGCAGATATACAGCCCGGTAATTGCATCCCGTTGCTTAATATCCCCGTAGGAACCATGATTCATAATATTGAAATGAAGCCTAACTCCGGCGGAAAACTTGTAAGAAGCGCCGGGACTTACGCCGAACTTCTTGGAAAAGACGGCGGATATGCGCAGATTAAAATGCCTTCGGGAGAGTTTAGGATAGTGCCGGAAAAATGCTGCGCTACTATAGGCCAGATCGGAAATATCGAACATGAAAATATCAGCATCGGTAAGGCCGGAAGGTCAAGATGGCTCGGTATAAGACCTTCCGTAAGGGGCGTTGCTATGAATCCTATCGACCATCCTCACGGAGGAGGCGAAGGCAAAACTTCCGGAGGACGCCATCCGGTTACGCCGTGGGGAGTGCCTACTAAAGGATATAAAACCAGAAAAAATAAGCAAACCTCAAAATATATTATATCGAGAAGAAAGGCAAGATGAACGTTATAAAA
>JAKAKK010000081.1:24568-38511 GCA_021813525.1 bacterium | reverse complement strand
AGGAGAAATAAAGTTGGCTAGGTCTATAAAAAAAGGTCCGTTTTCAGACAAATCGCTTTTGGAAAAAGTTGAAAAGGCATTTGATTCCAACGACAAAAAAATTATAAAGACATGGTCCAGAAGGTCAACCATAATACCTTCGATGGTAGGACTTACTTTTGCCGTCCATAACGGCAAAAAGTTTATTCCGGTATTTGTCAGCGAGAATATGGTAGGGCATAAGCTTGGCGAATTTAGCGCAACAAGAACTTTTACTATGCATTCAGGGGACAGAAAGGCTAAGGTTAAAACCGGCGGCGGCTCGTCTTCAAAATAAACAAAAAGGGGTAGAAAATGGAGTTTAAAGCAGAAGCAAAATATATTAAGGTGTCTCCTCAAAAAGCAAGGCTTGTGGTTGATTTGATTAGAGGGAAAAAAGTTTACGACGCTATAAATATATTAAAGTTTACAAAAAAGAAGTCGGCTAATCCGGTTTATAAGCTTTTAAAGTCTGCTCTTGCAAATGCATCTTCAACGGGAAGGGTTGACGTAGATAACCTGATAGTTAGAAAAATAAACGTCGATATGTCGTTGTCCTTAAAAAGGCTGATGCCGAAAGCTATGGGACGCGGTGCGACTGTTAAAAAACGTATGAGCAACATAAAAATAGTTCTTGAAGAAATTTAAAACGGAGGTAGATTTTGGGGCAGAAAGTTAATCCAATCGGGCTTAGAATCGGAATCAATAAAACTTGGGATTCCGGCTGGTACAGCGATAGAAATTATGCGAAATTTTTGCATGCCGATTTAAAGATTCGCGAATATTTAAAAAAGAAGCTTTATTCCGCGGGTATATCTAAAATAAATATCGGCAGAAAAGCGGAAAAATTAATCATAGATATATTTGCCGCAAGACCCGGAATAATATACGGTAAAAAGGGCTCGTCCGAATTCGACAACATTAAAAACGAGCTCGCAAAGATTAATAAAATAAAAACCAAGGATATAGAAATAAATATAATAGAAGTTAAAAAGCCCGAGCTGGATTCGGTTTTAGTGGCTGAAGGCATTGCATCCCAGCTTGAAAAAAGAGTTGCATTCAAAAGAGCAATGAAAAAAAGCGTTACTATGGCATTAAAGAGCGGGGCTAAAGGCATTAAAATAACATGCGGCGGAAGATTGGCGGGAGCCGAAATTGCCAGAACGGAATGGTATCGCGAGGGCAGGGTTCCGCTTCATACATTAAGGGCGGATATCGACTACGGTACGTCTGAAGCTAATACTACTTACGGCAAGATAGGCGTTAAAGTTTGGATATATAAAAGAGACGTATTATAATTAAATAATAACGGAAAGGTGAATAATTATGTTAATGCCCGCTAAAACAAAATATAGGAAGCAGATGAAGGGTAGAATGAGAGGAAAGGCTACCCGCGGCAATACTCTTGCATTTGGAGATTTCGGCTTAAAAGTAATAGAGTGCGGTTATATAACCGCCAGACAAATAGAAGCCGCAAGAATTGCGATGACCAGATTCGTAAAAAGAGGCGGCAAAGTGTGGATAAGAATTTTCCCGGACAAACCTATTACGAAAAAACCCGCCGAAACCAGAATGGGAAAAGGAAAGGGTTCTGTTGAAGAATGGGTATGCGTAGCCAGACCCGGATTAGTTTTATACGAAATGGAAGGTATTCCGAAAGAAGTAGCGCAGGAAGCTTTAAGGCTGGCGTCCCATAAATTGCCCCTTAAGACTATATTTATAGAGAGAGGAGAATTCTAAATATATGAAATTTAATGAGTTAAACGCAATGAACGATGAAGAGCTTAAAGCGAAAGAGTCTGATTTCAGAAAAGAAATATTTAATCTTGCGATTCAGAAATCGTTAGGCTCCTTAGAAAATCCTAAGAGAATTCAAGCGGTAAAAAGGTCTATAGCGAGGATAAAAACTATATTAAATAATAGGAAGCGGGAGATATAATTATGAAAAAAAAATTAACCGGTATCGTGACGTCCGACAAGATGAATAAAACAAGAGTGGTTATAGTTTCAGATATCGTAAAGCATCCTGTTTATAAAAAATACGTAAAAAAAGTTAAAAAATTTAAAATTCATGACGAAAATAATATCGCTCATGTAGGAGATAAAGTTTCATTTATTGAAACTCGCCCTTTATCTAAAGATAAAAGATGGAATCTCGAGGCGGTTCTATAATAAATTTTTTTAAAATAATTTAATTACTTGGGGCTATAACGATGATTCAAATGCAGACAGTATTAAAATCCGCCGATAATTCAGGCGCAAAAAAGCTTATGTGTATTAAAGTTCTTGGAGGTTCCAAGAGAAAATACGCGGGTATCGGCGATATAATAGTAGTTTCTATAAAGGAAGCAATTCCGAATTCCAAAGTCAAAAAAGGCGACGTTTCAAAAGCCGTTATCGTCAGAACCGTTAAAGAAGTAAAGCGGCCGGACGGAAGCTATATAAGATTCGATAATAATTCTGCGGTCTTAATAAATAACCAGAACGAACCGATAGGCACCCGTATTTTCGGTCCGGTAGCAAGAGAATTGAGAGCAAAAAAATTTATGAGGATTATATCCTTAGCGCCAGAGGTCCTATAATATGACAATTAAATTAAAAAAGAACGATAACGTAACGGTTTTAGCAGGAAAAGAAAAAGGGAAATCCGGCAAGATTATCAGAGTTGATAGAGAAAAAAACAGGGTCTATATCGAAAAGGTAAATATGATAAAAAGGCATATTAAGCCTAGAAGCGCTCAGGAACCCGGAGGCATAATAGACAAAGAAGCGTCGGTAAATATATCCAATGTCGCTTTATATTGTTCTAAATGCAAAAAAGCGGTAAGATTTTCGGTAAGTACGGATGATAAAGGAAAAAAAACAAGGCTTTGCAAGAAATGCGGGTCTGAAGTTTAATTTTGGAGGATTGAAAATTGTCGTCAAGATATAAAGAATTTTATAAGAATGAAGTTATACCCAGATTATTTAAAGAAACAGGTTATAAAAACATCAACCAGATACCCAGATTAGAAAAAATAGTCATCAATATGGGTCTCGGAGAAGCAACTTCCAATTCTAAAATAATCGAACAATCGGTTGCGGAACTTGGTAAAATTGCCGGCCAAAAGCCCGTGGTCTCTAAGGCAAAAAAGTCTATTGCCGCCTTTAAATTAAAAGAAAATCAGGAAATAGGCTGTTTTGTAACATTGAGAAGCGATAGGATGTATGATTTCATCGATAAACTTATTAATATATCCCTTCCGAGAGTGAGGGATTTTAAAGGCATTTCAAGAAAAGCATTCGACGGCCGCGGAAATTATACTCTGGGAGTTAAGGAACAGGTTATATTCCCGGAAATCAGCTACGAGCTTATCGAGAAAATTAAAGGAATGAATATAACGATAGTTACTTCAGCAAAAAATAATGAAGACGGATATAAACTTTTGAAAAGTTTTAATTTTCCGTTTAGAAATTAGGAGATACGATATATGGCAAAAAAGTCTATGATTATAAAAGCCGGAAGGACACCTAAGTTTAAAGTGAGAGCGCACAACAGATGTCCGATATGCGGAAGGCCGAGAGGTTATTACAGAAAATTCGATATGTGCAGAATTTGTTTCAGGACATACTCCAGCAAAGGGCTTATACCCGGCGTTACCAAATCGAGCTGGTAAATAATAAAAATATTCTTTAATGTATTATATTAAGAGAGGAAAAAAGAGAAAATGACTTACCCGATTTCAGATATGATAGTGAGAATAAAAAATGCCTATAAAGCAGGTAAAGAAAAAGTTAATATGCCGTATTCGGGGTTAAAAGAAAATATATGCGAAATATTAAAGAGAGAGGGATTTATAGAAGATTACTCCGTTGAAAATGCGGATGCCGTTTCAACTAAAAATATCAGTATAAAGCTGGCTTATTATGAAAGCAAAAAACCGACGGTTATCGATATTAAAACCACCAGTACTCCGGGAATAAGATTTTATAAAAAAGCTAAAGACATCAGGGCATATAAAAATGGATTAGGGATAGAGATATTTTCAACTTCCTCAGGAATTCTTTCGGATGTCGAATGTAAGGAAAAAAAAGTCGGCGGACTTTCACTGTTAAAAGTTTTTTAATAATCTAATAAAAAGGTATTGATAAAATGTCTAGAATAGGTAAAAAAATTATTGAAATCCCTAAGGAAGTCAAAGTAGAGTTGAACGGCGATATCTTAACTTCTTCGGGACCTTTAGGGAAAATTTCTAAAAAAATTCCGGAAGGGATAGCTTTAGACATCGATAAATCAGCCGTTTCAGTTAAATTAAAGGACAATGACCCAAATTTTGAAAAATTTACCGGATTGACCAGAACTATTATAGCAAACGCAATTATCGGCGTAGTAAAGGGATTCTCGAAAGACCTTGAGATTATCGGAGTAGGATACAGGGCGGAAGTGAAGAATAAGAATCTGGTTTTAAATTTAGGGTTTTCGCATCAGGTTAATTTTACGATTCCTGAAGGAATAAAGATAGCGGTCGAAAAAAATACTTTACTAAAAATTACCGGATTCGATAAAGAGCTCGTCGGACTCGTCGCTTCTCAAATTAGGGAATTAAAGAAACCGGAGCCATATAAAGGCAAGGGCATTAAATATTCAGACGAAGTTATAAAACGAAAAGTCGGCAAAGCATCCGGAAAATAAAATAAACATCACAGAAGGGGTTGGATTTAAATCTATCCCCTAAAAAGAGGTTCGATAATGAAAGATAAAATTGAAAAGAGATTGCGCAGGAAGGCGCATATCAAAAAGGTTATGAAAAATAACACTAAACCGCGTTTGTGCGTGTTTAAAAGTTTAAACAATATTTACGTTCAAGTGTTTTCCCCGGATAATAACGTTCTTGCCCAAGCATCTTCTCTTTCCAAGGAGATAAAAGGAAAGATTAAAGGGCACAGCGGCAATGTAGATGCCGCTAAAATAGTCGGGATGGAAATTGCCGAATTATGCAAGCAGAAATCGATAATAGATGTTGCATTTGACAGGAATGGATATATTTATCACGGAAGAGTTAAGGCATTAGCCGATGCCGCAAGAGAAAACGGGTTAAATTTTTAGATATTTGAATATTGGAGGATAATTTGGAGAAGTTAAGCGTTGAAGATTTAAATATTAAGGATAAAGTTATCCATATTTCAAGAGTTGCCAAGGTTGTTAAAGGCGGAAGGCGCTTCGGTTTTTCTGCGTTAGTAGTGGCTGGAGATCCGGATGCAAATTTCGTAGGCATAGGTCTTGGAAAAGCCAAAGAAGTGCCGGAGGCAATTAGAAAAGGAACCGAACAGGCAAAGAAAAATTTAATAAGAGTTAAAGTTCATAAAAATTCAATCCCTCATGAGCAATACGGAAAGAGTGGAGCCGGTTACGTATTTATGAAGCCCGCTCCTGAAGGAACCGGAATAATCGCCGGCGGAGCTATGAGAGCAATTTTTGAACTTTCGGGGGTAAGAAACGTTTACGCCAAGTCTATCGGTTCATCGAATCCCCATAATGTGGCAAACGCGACGCTGAAATGCATTTCTTCCTTTTTTTATAAAGGGGAGCTTGGGAAAAGAAGAAAAAAATCATAAAAAGGGGAACACAATTAAATGGTTAATTTAAGCGAATTCGGCAAACATAATAATAAGAATAAAAAAAGGCTCGGAAGAGGTTCCGGTTCAGGGCATGGACAGACATCCGGCAAAGGAAATAAAGGCCAGAATGCAAGAGCAGGAGGCGGAGTAAGGCCGGGATTTGAAGGCGGCCAGATGCCTTACAGCAGAAGAGTCCCTAAAAGGGGTTTTAATAATCCTCTTCGGGAACAGATTGCTATCGTAAATTTTACCGCTATTGAAAATATAAAAAGCGATAATATAGATATAAATATTTTAAAAGAAAGCGGAATACTAAAAAAAAGCGAAAACAAATTTAAACTATTAGGTTCGGGAGAAATTAGCCGCAAGATTAATGTTGTCTGCGATAAAATTTCTAAAAATGCTAAAGAAAAAATAGAAAAAAGCGGCGGAACCGTAAGGATAATATAAAAATAATGGCTCAAAGTTTTGAAAATTTAGGAAAAATACCTGAACTGCGCAACCGTATACTTTATACGCTTTTGATGTTTATAGTGTTCAGGATAGGCGTTCACATTACTACTCCAGGCGTCAACCCCGTAGCCTTATCCCAGTTTTTTAACGCATCCAACAGCAATTTATTCGGGCTTTTTAATATGTTTACAGGGGGGGCGTTAGCGCGTTTTTCCATATTTTCTCTCGGTATTATGCCGTATATAAGCTCCTCTATAATATTTCAGATGCTGCCCATGGTAGTGCCTTCCCTTGACAGGCTTCAGAAAGAAGGCGAAGCCGGAAGAAAGAAATTTATGCAATATACGAGATACGGAACGGTACTGCTTTCCTTATTTCAATCTATCGGGATAAGTTACGGAATCGAAGCAATGAGAAGTCCCGACGGGCTCCCCGTAGTCATGCATCCGGGGATGAGTTTTTTAATTATATCGGTTATTGCCCTGACGGCAGGCACTATATTTGTTATGTGGATCGGCGAAGAGATATCGGAGCACGGCATAGGCAACGGCATTTCATTGATTATATTTGCGGGAATAGTCGCGGCAATACCGGGCGCATTTATGAATACTATTAAAATGGTTCAGCTTGGCGAAATTAATATAATGCTGTTAATTTTAATACTTGCGTTAATGATTTTGGTAATCGGTTTTATTGTTTTTGTCGAGTCGGCACAGAGACGCATTCCGATACAGTATGCAAAAAAAATGGTAGGAAGAAAGCTGTATTCCGGCCAGACAAGCTATCTTCCCTTAAAGGTAAATACGCCGGGGGTAATCCCGCCCATTTTTGCGATGTCGATTCTTCTTTTTCCGGCGACGATAGCCAATTTTATTAAAGTACCCGTTTTTGAGAGGGTATCGGAGTATTTAAACCCTAACGGAGTTCTTTATAATATAATTTTTGTTATTTTAATTTTTTTCTTTTGCTATTTTTATACGGCAATTACGTTTAAAGTGGATGATGTTGCCGATGACCTGCGTAAATACGGCGGGAACGTCCCAGGAATTAAACCCGGGAAGTCAACCTCGTTATTTATAGATAAAATTTTAAACAGGGTAACTTTTATCGGCGCTATATATGTTTCATTAATTTGCCTCCTGCCTACGATTTTAATTAATAAATTCCATGTTCCGTTCTATTTTGGAGGTACAGGCCTTTTAATCGTCGTAGTCGTAGCTATGGATACAATAGTGCAGATTCAGTCGCATTTATTATATAGAAATTATGACAGCCTGTTAAAAAAAGCGTCAAAAAAATAATTTAACATAGTAAGGAGTAAAAATGAAAAGCAAAATTTATATTTTAATAGGGCCTCCCGGCGCCGGCAAAGGAACCCAGGCAAAAAATATTGCCAGTACAAAAGACTTTGTATTGATTTCGACAGGAGACCTATTGAGAGAAAACGTAGAGAAAAAAACAGAATTGGGTCAAATTGCAAAATCATATATGGATAAGGGCGAATTTGTTCCTATAGATTTAGTCGCCAAGATAATTAAGGCAAATATTCAGCAGAATCTGGGCAAAAACGGTTTTCTATTCGACGGTTTTCCGAGAGATTTATCGCAAAACGTTTTATTAGACGGCATGCTCAAAGAGTTTAATCTTGAAGTAGATAAAGTTATTTATATAGACGTTAAAGATGAAGCTATACTTGAGAGGCTTACAAACAGAAGAGTCTGTCCGAAATGCAAAAAAGTGTATCATATGAAATTTAATAAACCTAAAAACGACGAGCTATGCGATGATTGCGGAGTTCCATTAATAACGAGGGATGACGACAAGCCTGAAGTTATTAAAAATAGACTGGCGACTTATCATAAATCTACGCATCCTTTAGTCGAGCATTTTGAAAAATTAGGCAAAGTAATCAGGATTAACGGCGAAAAATCTCCTAAAGAGGTAGAAAACGAAATAATTTCGCATATCTAATCCGGTGAAATGGTTAATCTTAAAAGCAAAATAGATATAGAAGGTATAAAAAAAGCGGGCGAAATAGTAAATAAAGTATTAAACGAGTTATCGGCTATGACTAAGCCGGGTATGAAAACGATAGAATACGATATTGTTGCGGAAAAGGAGGCATTATCTTCAGGGGCTGCACCGGCTTTTAAAGGATACAACGGGTTCCCTTATTCCGTATGCGTATCGGTAAACGAAGAAGTAGTACACGGTTTTCCTTCGCAGAGAAAATTGAGGGAAGGAGATATAGTAAGTTTGGATTACGGCATTTATTATAACGGTTATTATGCGGATGCCGCGGTAACGGTTCCCGTAGGCAATGTTTCGAGCCCGGCTTTAAATTTAATGGAAATTACAAAGGAAGCCTTGAATATAGGGATATCAAAAGCTGTTTGCGGCAATAAAGTTAACGACATTTCAGCGGCGATTGAAAATTTTGTTATTAAGAATAAATATTCCGTAGTAAAAGATTTTGTAGGCCACGGGGTCGGTTTTAAATTGCATGAAGACCCGCAAGTTCCTAATTATTATATCGAGGCAAACGACGTACCGATAAAAAATGGAATGGTAATAGCAATAGAGCCTATGGTAAATGAATTTTCTTATAAAGTAAAGATTAAAGAAAACAGATGGACGGTTGTTACTAAAGATAAAGGGTTGTCGGCTCATTTTGAGCATACGGTTGCAATAACGAATGACGGTCCGCAAATTCTTACATAGGAAAATTTATGTCTAATAAAGAAGATTTAATCGAAGTCGAAGGAACGGTTGTAGAACCGCTTCCTAATGCAATGTTTAGAGTCGAATTGGAAAACGGATATAAAGTGCTTGCCCACATATCCGGAAAAATGCGCATGCATTACATTAAGATTTTGGCAGGCGATAAAGTGACAGTTCAGTTGTCGCCATACGATTTAACGAGAGGGCGCATTATTTTCAGGGGAAAATAAATAATAATAACGGGGGAGATTTTAAATCTAAATCTGCCTTCTAATAAATAAAAAGGAGCCGGAAGTGAAAGTAAGGTCGTCGGTTAAAAAAATTTGCGATAAATGTAAGGTTATAAAAAGAAAAGGGGTCGTAAGAATTATTTGCGAAAACCCTAAACATAAACAGCGCCAGGGCTGAAAAGATATAACAAAATTAGCATATATAAATATGTGGAGGATAAATAATGGCAAGAATCTCGGGAATAGATTTACCCAAGAATAAAAGGATAGAAATCGCTTTAACTTATATTTACGGAATCGGCCGCGCATTGTCGAACAGCATTCTGGAAAAAGCCGGCGTTGCTATAGAGACTAAAGTGAAAGATTTGACGGATATTCAGGTAAATAATATAAGACAGCAGATAGACAGCGAATTTAAAGTCGAAGGCGATTTAAGAAGAGAAGTTCAGATGAATATAAAAAGGCTTATAGATATAGGCAGCTATAGAGGTTTAAGGCATAAGAAAGGACTGCCGGCTAGGGGACAGAGAACCAAAACAAATGCGAGGACAAGAAAAGGACCGAGGAAGTCCACTATAGCGGCGGCGAAAGCCAAATAAGGACAAATAAAATATTAAAGCTCAGGTAATATATAATAATTATTAATTTAATTGGGATACTAAGAGGTATAAATGGCTAACGTAAAAAAGAATGCGCCTAAAAAAAAGAAGGATAAAAAAAATATTCAAAATGCGATTGCTCATATAAAATCGACATTTAATAATACTATCGTGAGCATTACGGATTTGAGCGGAAATGTTCTTGCATGGGCAAGCTCCGGAACAAGCGGATTCAAAGGGTCGAGAAAAAGTACTCCGTATGCCGGACAGGTTGCCGCCGAACAGGCCGCAAAAAAAGTGTCGGATTACGGCGTCGCAAACGTAGAAGTTTATATAAAAGGTCCAGGCGGCGGCAGGGAATCCGCTCTAAGAGCGCTTCAAAGTTCCGGTTTTAATATAACGTTGATTAAAGACGTTACGCCAATACCGCATAACGGATGCAGACCACCGAAAAGGAGAAGGGTTTAACTTTTATATTTTAGATTATTATTATAATTAGATAAATTTACATATTAAGTAACATTGAAATAACGAGGTGAAAAATTGGCTAAATACAACGGACCGGTTTGTAAGTTGTGCAGGAGGGAAGGGGGGAAGCTTTTTTTAAAAGGCGACAGATGCTTTTCAGATAAGTGCGCTTACGACAAAAGAGAATATGCTCCGGGAGAGCATAAGGGCATCAGAAGAAAATTATCCGAATATGGAGAACAGTTAAGAGAAAAACAAAAGCTAAAAAGAACATACGGCCTAATGGAGAAGCAATTTAAAAAGACTTACAAAACTGCGGAAAGAATGAAAGGAATCACCGGAGAAAATCTGCTTTCTTTGTTAGAAAGAAGGTTAGACAACGCAGTTTATACGTTGGGATTTGCCGTTTCCAGAAAATTAGCGAGGCTTTTAATAACTCACGGACATTTTTTAGTTAACGGTAAAAAAGTAAATATACCGTCTTATGTTTTGAAACCCGGCGAGCAGATAACGATTTGCGAAAAAAGCAGAAAATGCGAAATTATAAAAAATTCGTTAGAGTCTGCCGTAAGAAAAACCCGCCCGGAATATTTCGAGGCCAATATAGAATCTTATCAGGGGACGTTAAAAAGTATTCCCGAAAGAGACGAAATTATATCGACGGCAAATGAAAAGCTTATAGTAGAACTTTATTCTAAATAAGCGCCGAATAATAATTTTTTGGAGGCAATATGAAAAAAAATTGGCTTTCGCTTATCAAGCCAAAGAAAATAGAATTTGAAAAGGACACATATACCGATTATTACGGAAAGCTTATTGTAGAACCCTTAGAAAGGGGTTTCGGAACGACTATAGGCAATGCGCTTCGCAGGATACTTTTATCCTCTATTACGGGATATAAAATATCGGAAGTTAAAATTGAAGGAATATCCCATGAATTTTCTTCAGTACCGGGCATAACGGAAGACGTAACCGAGATTATATTAAATTTAAAAGACATAGATTTTAATATAACATCCGACGAGCCTGAATACGTATATATAGATATCGATAAAGAAGGAGACGTCTATGCGTCCGATATTAAGACATCTCAGAACGTCGAAGTCGTAAATAAAGAAAAAAAGATTTTAACTATTGCCAAAGGCGGCAGTTTCAAGGCTCAAATGCTTGTAACGGGCGGAAGAGGATATGTCCCCAGCGAGCTTAATATCAGGGAAGATGCGCCGATAGGAACAATTTCCCTTGACGTTTCTTTTTCGCCGGTTAAAAAAGTTACAATGGACGTATCGTATGCAAGGGTCGGAGGAATTACCGATTACGACAAGCTTATAATGGAAATATATACAAACGGATATATAACTCCTGAAGACGCCCTTACTTCGGCATCCTTAATTTTACAGGATCAGATTTCGGTTTTTGCTACATTTGAAGAAATGGACCAGTTATACGAAAAGAAAGCTCAGCCGGAAACGGAAAGACCTTCGGAAAACCGTGTAAACGAGAATTTACTTAAAAACGTCGACGAGCTTGAACTTTCCGTCAGGTCGGCAAATTGCCTTAAAAATGCAAATATAAAAACGATTTATGAACTGGTTCAAAAAACCGAAGGAGAAATGCTTAGAACGAAAAATTTCGGAAGGAAATCCCTTAATGAAATAAAAGAAGTTTTATCCACGATGGGGTTAAGCTTCGGGATGAAATTAGATAGCGCCGCCGTATCAAAACAGGAAAAATAATTTGTTAAATTATATATTCAGAGGTTAAAATGCGTCACGGAAAAATCAAAACAAGATTAAACAGAACATCGTCACATAGGGCTGCCCTTTTAAGGAATATGGCTTCTTCTCTTATCGAGTTCGAAAGAATCGAAACGACTTTGCCTAAAGCAAAAGTTTTAAGAGCATACATTGAAAAGCTCGTTACTCTCGGAAAATCTGATACCACGGCGAGACGGCGCATTGCATTCTCACGGCTAAGAAGCAAGAATGCAACGACAAAACTTTTTAAGGATTTAGGGCCGAGATTTGTCGATAGGCCCGGAGGCTATGTTAGAATTATTAAAACAGGGTACAGAGCCGGAGATGCAAGCCCATTAGGGTTGATAGAATTCATTCCGAAAGAAGAAAAGCAATCTTAGTTCAAATTACGGTAATTTAAGCAGGCATAAACTATGATAAAGAAAAAAAATGTGATATAATTCTCTTTATTATGCCTCTTACGCCTATATTAAATTACGACGATATTTTAAAAACGCCGGATACCTTCAATATTATCCCCCTTATTTATGAAATAAGCGGCGATATGGATACGCCGATATCCATATTTTCTTCTTTCCAGCAAGAAAAGCGCGCATTTTTTTTTGAAAGCACCGAAGGCGTTGGGAAATGGGGAAGATATTCTTTTATCTGTTTAAATCCTTTGCTGACCGTCCGACTTTATAAAGACGAGCTTGACGTCGAGAATTTTACCGGCTGCAAGTTCGGATTTAAGAACAAAATAAACCTTAAAGATTTAAATGAAGATATTTTTGCGTATATAAAGAAAATCCTATCCGAATTCAATATATACAAAGACAATCTGTCGGAAGAGTTTATAGGCGGACTTTTCGGTTATTTAGGATATGAAGTCAGCGGCCTTATAGAAAAACTGCCTCCGGTTAAAAAAGACGTTACCGATGTTTACGACCTTTTTTTTATGCTTCCGAGGGACGTGATAGTTTACGACGGATTGAATCAGGCCGTTAAGATAGTATCTTATATATTCAGGGGTAATTCAGGCGGCGCAAGTCTAAAACGGGAGTATGATTCGGCTCTTAAAAGAATAAATAAAATAGCGGGGATAATCGAAAAAAGAGATTCCGGGTTCAAAGAAACTAAAAAAGTTAAAAAGTCCGATATCGAAATTATAGACGAAACGGGCTTCGACGAATTTAAGCAAAATGTTTTAGCCGCAAAAGAATATATACTCCGAGGAGATATATTTCAGGTGCAGATTTCCCGCAGGAAAAAGATTATTAATCCTCCCGACCCCTTTCTTTTCTACAGGGCGCTTAGGCTTGTAAACCCGTCTCCTTATATGTTTTATCTTAAAATAGACGATTTCGTAATTACCGGCTCTTCGCCGGAAAATTTAGTTAAACTGTCGGGCGGAATTATTGAAACGCGGCCGATAGCGGGCACTATTAAAAGAGGCGAAAATCCGGCCGAAGACGAATATCTCGCCTGCAAACTGCTTGACGACCCCAAAGAAAGGGCGGAGCACATTATGCTTGTAGATTTGAGCAGAAACGATATAGGAAGGGTATCAAAAAAGGGCTCGGTTAAGATAGATAAACTTATGTATATAGAAAAGTACTCCCATGTTCAGCATATAGTTACCAGCGTTCTTTCCGAAATAAAGGAAGGAAGCGACGCATTCGATCTGGTCAGGGCTTCTTATCCTGCAGGTACCGTTACAGGCGCCCCTAAAGTAAGGGCCATGGAAATAATAAACGAACTCGAGAAATCAAAAAGAGGAGTTTATGCAGGGGGCATCGGCTATTTCGGTTTTTTAGAAGACGGCATGTGCACTAAAATGGAATTTTGCATAACTATTAGGACGGCGCTTTTTAAAAAAAATGCGGCTTATATTCAGGCGGCGGGAGGAATAGTTCATGATTCCACCCCGGAAAATGAATTTGCCGAGACCGAGAATAAATTAAGGCATCTTATAACCGCTTTTAATATGGTAGAAAGGTTCAATTAAAAAAAATATGGTCTTAGTTATAGATAATTACGATTCGTTTACTTACAATATCGTCCAGTATATAGGAGAGCTGGGGTTCGATACCGTAGTATTCAGGAACGACGCATTAAGC
>JAKAKK010000081.1:0-24468 GCA_021813525.1 bacterium | reverse complement strand
TTGACTGCGGACGAATCGGAGCGGATTTTTAATGCGATTTTAAAAGGCGAGCTTACTAACGGACAAATAGCGTCCCTGCTTACATCTTTAAAAATTAAAGGCGAAACAGTCGAAGAGATTGCCGGCGCCGCTCTTGCTATGAGAGAAAATGCCGTTGCCGTAAATATTAAAGATGAATATAGAACTGCGTTGGTGGATATCGTCGGAACCGGAGGCGATTATAAAAATACCTTTAATATCTCTACATGCTCCGCTTTAATAGCCGCAGGAGCGGGGGTTAAAATAGCAAAACACGGAAATTATGCAGTTTCTTCAAAATCGGGAAGCGCCGACGTGCTTAAAGAATTGGGAGTAAATATAGACTTAGATGCCGAAGGAGTTCTCAAGTCGATAGAATATGCGAGTATAGGTTTTTTATTCGCTCCCAAATTTCATACCGCAATGAAATATGCCGCCCCGGTAAGAAAAGAGCTGGGATTTAAAACTATTTTTAATATACTTGGTCCTTTAACCAACCCTTTAGGCGTTAAAAAACATATAATAGGAGTTTATTCCGGCGACTTATCTAAGAAAATAGTCGAAGCGCTGAAGATATTAAACTCGGGTAAAGCGTTCATAGTTCACGGCAGGGACGGGATAGACGAAATAAGCCTTTCGGCGTTAACCGATATTTACGAATTAGACGAGGCCGGCAATTGTAAATGTTTCGAATTCAATCCCGAAGAATACGGATTCAGCTTTCACCATGAAGATGAATTTAAATCTTTATCGGTTGCCGAAAATGCAAAAATTATATATGATATTATAACCGGAAATAAAAGCCCCAAGGCAGACCTTGCAGTTTTAAACGCCGGCTTTGCTATTTTAGTCTCGGGCAAAACCGATACTTTATACGATGCGTTTAAAGAGGCAAGGCTTTCGATTGAATCGGGCGGGGCTTTAAGAGCTTTACGAAACCTTATTGAAATCTCCAATAAATAAGTATTAAAATATAAATATGATATTAGACGAAATTTTAAAAGAAAAAACAAAAGAAATAAAAAAATTTAAAGAATCTGTCGATGAAGAGGCTTATAGGAAGAGGGCGTTTTCCGCTTTTTACGGGTTGAGAAGTTTAAAAAGCGCTTTAAAACCGAGGTCTAACGGCGAAGCGGTTTCATACAGAATTTGCAGTATAATTGCCGAAGTCAAGAAGGCTTCCCCGTCTAAGGGGCTTCTATCCGCAGATTATAAGCCCGACGAACTTGCCGTTATTTATGAAAGCGGCGGAGCGAGCGCTATTTCCGTTCTTACAGATAAGAAATTTTTTATGGGCAGACCGGAGGATATTTCAAAAGTAAGAAAATCGGTAAAACTTCCGGTTTTAAGAAAAGATTTCATAATCGACGAAATTCAGGTTTTTGAATCTAAAATAATAGAAGCGGACGCAATTCTTCTAATTATCAAAGCATTGTCGGAGGTTCAATATAAAAATCTTTTGTCTCTCGCGGCAGAACTTTCTTTAGACGTTCTGACCGAAATAGCAGACGAAAAAGAACTTGAGACTGCTTATAAATATAATGCCGAAATTATAGGTATAAACAGCAGAGACTTAAGGACTTTTAAGACCGATTTGTTCAAAACCGCAGCGTTAGCCGAAAAAATACCGCCGGGAAAGTTGATTGTAGCGGAAAGCGGCATTAACGGAAGAGGAGATATCGAAATGCTTATGAAAAGAGGCGTCAACTCTTTTCTTATAGGAGAAGCCCTTGTTACTTCAAGCGATGCTTCAAAAACTTTAAAAGACTTTTTATCGCCGTACTCCATGAATAATTACGTATAATAATACAGATTTAAAATTTTAATGTCCGATATTCCCAAAATCAAAATATGCGGTATAACCAATATAGATGACGCCTATAATGCTTTAAAACTGGGCGCCGATACTATAGGTTTTATTTTTTACGAAAATTCGAAAAGGTATATACCTGCCGAAACTGCAAAAGTAATTATAAAAGAACTTAGAGAGACGGCAGGGAAAAATGTAAAAAATTTTTTATCCGTCAAAAGAAATATTATAATTACAGCGGTTTTCGTAAACGAGAATCCGGAAAAAATTAAAAAAATAGCAAGAGATGTCGATGCCGACATAATTCAATTATCGGGAAACGAATCGTTAAACTATATAGAAGAATCCGGTATAGATAAAAATATAATTTTAAAAGCGGTACACGTTAAAGAAGAAGCCGACCTTGATATAATTTATAGATACAGGGAAGCCGGCATTAACGTACTCATAGATGCGTCTGCCGGAGAGGGCGTGTTCGGGGGAACAGGCATACGGGTCAACCTGGATATAATCAAAAATTTAAACGCCGGCGATTTAATTTTAGCCGGCGGAATAGGCTATGATAATATAGAAAATATAATTAAATCTATCAAGCTTTACGGCATAGACCTTTCATCAAAAATAGAAGATTTACCCGGAAAAAAGAATTACGATAAAATGGCGTTATTTTTTAAAAATCTTAGGAGAGCTTCATATGCTGCTGCCTGATAAAAAGGGTCATTTCGGCGAATACGGCGGAAGATATATTTCCGAAACATTAATGCCCGCCGTTATCGAACTTGAGCGATTTTATAAAAAGATAAAAAACGATAGGGAATTTATAAAGGAATTTAATTATTATCTTAAGAATTACGTGGGCAGGCCAAGCCCCCTGTATTTTGCGGGAAGACTTTCCGAAGTTTATAAGTCGGACATATATCTTAAACGCGAAGACTTAAACCATACCGGGGCTCATAAAATAAACAATACTATAGGCCAGGCATTGCTTGCCGTGAAGATGGGAAAAAAGCGGATTATCGCCGAAACCGGAGCAGGACAGCATGGAGTAGCCACGGCTACGGTATGCGCCCTATTCGACTTAGAGTGCGAAATATTTATGGGCAAAAAAGACGTCGAAAGGCAGAAACAAAACGTTTTCAGGATGGAACTTCTCGGAGCAAAAGTAAATCCGGTGGAGTCAGGTTCTCAGACTCTGAAAGACGCTATGAATGAAGCATTAAGAGACTGGATTACAAATATCAAAACTACTTATTATATGATAGGAACGGTTGCGGGTCCGCATCCTTATCCGTTGATAGTCAGGGATTTTCAATCCGTCATAGGAAAAGAAGTCCTGAAACAGCTTAAAAAACTGCCGGATATTTTAATCGCATGCGTAGGCGGCGGCAGTAACGCTTTGGGGCTGTTTTATCCTTTTTTTAAATACTCTCAAGTCAAGATGTACGGCGTAGAGGCCGGAGGCTGCGGCATTGAAACCGGTATGCACGCCGCTTCTATTTCCGGAGGCGCTCCTGGGGTTTTGCACGGGAACAAAACCTATCTGCTTCAGGACGAATTCGGCAGAATTGCCGATGCCCATTCTATAGCCGCGGGACTCGACTATCCCGGCATAGGTCCGGAGCACAGCTATTTTGCCGATAAAAAAAGGATAATATTCGACAGTGTGACCGACGAAGAAGCCGTAACGGCTTTCCAAAAGCTATGCAGGCTTGAAGGCATTATTCCGGCTCTCGAAAGTTCGCATGCCGTCGCATATTTAGAAAAGATAAAAAAAGAAATAAAAGGAAGAACCGTCGTTATTAATCTTTCGGGCAGGGGAGATAAAGATATGCATACGATTTCGGATTATCTTGCGTCGAATGCCCTTAAAAAATAATATAAACAACAATGTGGGGATAGGGACAGAATTGAATTCTGTCCCTATAATAGATTATGTCAAAAGAGAATAAGATAGATACGGTATTTAACAAGCTTAGAGCTGAAAATAAGACGGCATTTATACCGTTTATCTCTATAGGCGACCCGGATATCGAAACCTCTTTGGAGATAGCGAAAACTTTGGTCAAAAACGGTGCGGATATTATAGAACTGGGTTTTCCTTTTTCTGATCCTATGGCGGACGGCAAGGTGATACAAAAGTCTTACGAAAGGGCGTTAAAGAGAAAAATCTCTATGGAAGACGCTTTTAGTTTTATAAAAAAACTCAAAAACTATCGGGATATCCCCGTTATTCTTTTTACATATTACAATCCAGTTTTTATACTCGGCAAAAAATTTGCCGAAGGCGCTAAAAGCGCCGGAATAGACGGTATTTTAGCAGTCGATTTGCCTCCGGAAGAGAGCGCGGAATTAACGAAATATATTCAAGTTCAAAATATATACCAGATTTATCTTTTAGCCCCTACTACGGGCAATGAAAGAATGAAGGACATATTATCATGCGCCAAAGGCTTCGTGTATTACGTCAGCGTTACGGGAGTTACGGGAGCAAGAAAAAGCCTGCCCGAAACAATTAGAACAAAGGTAAGGGAAATCAAGAAGATAAGCTCTATACCGGTAGGAGTCGGCTTCGGCATATCTTCCAAAGAACAGGCAAAAGATATCGGAAAATCCGCCGATGCAGTAATAATAGGTTCAAAAATAATTCAATTTATAGAAGACAATATTAACGATAAACCGGCAATGCTCAGGAAGATATCAGAATTTTCGTCCGGTATAAAATCAAGTTTATAAATATACGGCATGCTTTTATTCAAATCAAAAAACGGCAAAAAGGAACAGGGCAAGCCTGCCATACCGGAAGGTTTATGGGTTAAATGCCCAAGTTGCAGCGAAATTATTTATAAAAAGGAATTGGAAAGGAATCTTGAGGTTTGTCCGAAATGCAATTACCATTTCAGGCTTAAGGCGCTTAGAAGAATAGAAATAATATTCGATGAAGGCAGTTTCAAGGAACTTTTCCGGGATATCGAACCTGCTGACGTATTAAATTTTACGGATACGAAAAGATATAAAGACAGGCTTAAGGAAGACGCCGAGAAAACCGGGCTTTCCGATGCGGTCGTTGCCGGCGAAGGAAATATCCATGGAATAAGAGCGGCATCGTCTATTTTCGATTTTAATTTTATGGGCGGTTCAATGGGAAGAGTAGCGGGGGAAAAAATTGCAAGGACATTTGAATACGCTATTGCAAATAATCTTCCGGTAATAATTTTTTCGTCTTCCGGCGGAGCAAGAATGCAGGAAGGGATTTATTCTCTTATGCAGATGTCTAAGACCGTAGCGCTGGTTTCGGAATTCAACAGGACGGGCATGCCTTATATATCGGTTCTGACCGATCCTACTACCGGAGGGGTATCGGCTAGTTTTGCGACTATAGGCGACGTTATAATTGCCGAACCTAAGGCGCTTATAGGATTTGCCGGTCCGAGGGTAATAGAAAAAACTATTCATCAAAGCCTTCCCGAAGGTTTTCAAAGGTCGGAATACTTATTGGAACATGGAATGATAGATATGATAGTCGAGAGGAAAGATTTAAGGGATGTTTTAAAAAATCTGCTGATTCTTTTTACCAATGAGTAGGACGATTAACAGATTTGATGCGATATACGGCTTGAGCGGATTCTCGATGAATTTCGGACTTGAAAGGATAAAAGCTTTAATGCGTTATGCCGGTAATCCTCAGGATAAGTTAAAAACCGTGCATATAACAGGAACGAACGGAAAAGGGTCCGTAAGCAGATTTATTTACGGCATATTAGAAGAACACGGCTTGAATGTCGGACTTTATACTTCTCCGCATTTAGTAACCTTTTCCGAAAGAATAGTCGCAGGCGGAGAGAAAATAAGCGACAGCGACCTGGAAAGGCTTAATAATTTTTTCGATAAAATAATTTCCGAAAAGGATGATTTTAAAAAATTAGGCGCTCCGTCTTTTTTTGAACTGACTACGGCAATATGCTTTCTTTATTTTTTCGAAAAAAAAGTTGACGTAGCAGTTATAGAAGCAGGCTTAGGAGGAAGGCTCGATGCCACAAACATAATAAAAAAGCCGCTCCTGTCCGTAATTACCAATATATCTATGGACCACAAAGATATATTGGGCGGCTCTCTTATAAAAATTGCCCTTGAAAAAGCCGCTATAATTAAAAGGAATTCCATTGCAGTTTGCGGAGATAAAAAAAGCAAAATAAACGACGCCGTAAAAAATTACGCTTTAAGCTTAAATGTCCGATATTTTGCTTCGAACTGCGTCAAACTATTGAAAAATGGGAATTTATATAATTACCGGGGGCTTAATGCCGAAATAAAAAATATAAAACTGCCGAATTTTGCGTCGTATCAGAAATATAATTTAAAACTCGGCCTTTTATCCGTAGAAATTCTCTGCAGGTATTACAAAGAGAGCCTGAAATTAAAGTTAAACGACGATTCTATAAGGAATGGAATATTAAAGTTTAAAAATGAAGGACGTTTTGAAATAATTAAGTATAAAAACAGCGATATAATTTTAGACGGCGCCCATAACCCGGACGGGATTAAAAATCTTGTTATTTCCCTAAGAAATTTTTTTAAGGAAAAGAATTTTATAATTATCTTTGCCGTTATGAAAGATAAGGATTATAAAACAATTTTAAGAAGACTTTCTGTTTTAGGAGGAGACGTTATTTTTTCCGCTTTGAATAACGAAAGAGCTCTGGACGTGAACGATTTAAAAAAACTTTCTTTGCAAAATCGTTATTTTAAAAAAGTTTTTACGGCGGATAATGTAAAAGATGCCTTGGAAACGGCCGTTAAGAACAAAAAAAAAGACGAAGCTATACTTGTCTGCGGCTCTTTATACCTTATAGGAGAATTTAAGAAAACCGTTATAATTTAATCGCGTTAAATTTATGAAAAAAATTTCGTTTGTCTTCTTAATTCTGGCGGTTTTGTCTTTCATAAACGCGTTGGGCGCTAAAATTTCTTACGCAACCGAACCCGAAACTATTCCCATCCATATTTTGTCGGACAAAGTAGTCTATAATAAGGATGAACATACCTATATTTTTACCGGAAACGTAATAATAACTCGTAAAAAATTTATCTTAAAAGCCGATAAAGTAGTCTATTTTTACAAAACGGATTATGCGGTTGCCACTGGAAACGTTATAGTAAATTCAAAAGGGACGGTTACTAAAGCTAAAAAACTTAAAGTATATTTAAAAAGCAAAATAGGAACCATTTATAATTCGCATATACATTATTTGGATAAAAATATTTACGTTTACGGCGATAAAATTTATCATAAAGGCAAAGGCTTTTATCAGGTGAAGGATGGCTATCTGACGTCTTGCAAAAGAACCCCGCCTTCGTGGAAACTGTATTCGTCTTTTTCGGATATATACGAAGGGAGTTATGCATATTCCTTTAACTCTATTTTTTATATCCATAACGTGCCTATTCTATATTTTCCCATTATGGTGACCCCCATTAAAGATAAAAAGTCTTCAGGGCTTCTGATACCTACTATGGGTTACAGTTCCCTTACCGGCTATCAAGCCGGAGAAGGATATTATTTCGATCTGGGCAGGTCTCAGGATTTAACTTATAATTTAAATTATTACAGTTATTTAGGCTACGGAAATTCGTTGAAATATAGATACAGCCTCAATTCATATTCGCACGGTTCTATATACGGTTTTTATATGCACGAAGAGAATGACCAGAAAAGCCTCAGTATGACGCCTAATTTAACGCGGTATCTTTTATTTTCGCATAATATGGATTTTTTCGGCAATCTTGCGTTAAAAACAAACTTAAATATCCCGTCCGATAATTCATTTTATGCCGATTTTTCGACCAGCGTTTATCAGATGACGAAAAACAGGCTGTCGTCTAATTTTTCGGCTACCTACGATTCCGACGGCTATTCCGCAAGAATGAACTTTCTAAGGTTAGATAACTTATTTATTCCAAATTATACCACGGTTGACGAATACCCCGCTTTTTCGCTGGACGGACAATCCGAACTCGGAGATTTTTTAAACAACCCTTTATATTTTAATTTGCATTCGTCTTTCGACGTTTTCAGAAGCCCGGCATATCTGAACGATGAAAGATTGGATATATATCCTCAGGCGTATATGCCGCTGAGAGTTATAAGCGGCGTACATATAACCCCTAAAGTGGGAATAAGGGATACGGGTTATTTTAATATTACGGACGGTTATACGGATATTTCTTCCGCCGACAAAAACAGGCAGGTCTATTACGCTTCTTTAAACGATAATACGACCCTCTTTAACGATTATGCCGTCTTTCCTAAAGAACACAGCGGTTACTTAGCTTTTTTAACGCCCTACGTAAATTATAATCTTGTCAGGCCGGTTAATCAATCCGGTATTCCGTTAATAGACCAGACGGATTACATTCCGCAGGAAAGCGCGTTCAAATACGGTTTTAATTTTAATCTCGAAGGCTACACAAATAAAGGAGTAAATAATTTACTAAGGTTCGGCCTTTATCAATATCATTCTATTTCAGGCAATTTTATAAATCCGGTAAATTATTTCAATTACGATAACGCAAATTCGGATATCATTGCGAGAATCAAGGTGCATCCGATTTCCAATCTGTATTTTTTCGGGAACGGAAGCTACGACGATTATAACTATATATTTCACAATTATAACGTCAACTCGCAGATTACGGATTTCAGAAAAGATTCTTTCGGTATAGGATATACGGAAATAAACGACGTCCAGGGATATCTCACGGCGCTGGATATGTTTAATTCCGCCAATCCTGAACTTTTTCCGCAGACGCCGTCGTCGATTACCGGACTTAACACCCTTTCCTACACGAGTTTATCCGCTAATTTGAATATTATCGGCGGTTTTAGCATTAATACGACCGAAAATATAGACCTTACGGTGCATAAAGATATATCTAATTCTATCGGCGTAACCTATCAGACGGGCTGTATAGGTTTTATAGCTAATTATATGAATTTGCCCTATTTTCACCAGTGGGCGTTTTCTTTTGGCTTGGTATTGAGAGGCATAGGAACATACGGCTTCGGCAATATGATTTCGCCCGGCGCCGGATCGTCGTCTGGACTGTCAATGAGCGGCCCCGGCTTCAACAACGGGTTATGAGCGTTTAACCTGTTTAAACAAATTAACCGGGTTAAATTCAGGAGGTTTTTTAATTTTATGAAAACATACTTAGTAACTGGCGGCTTCGGTTTTATAGGCTCTAATTTTATCCGTTACGTCCTGGATAATAAAAAGGACGTCGATATAATTAACGTAGATAAGGTAACCTATGCCGCAAATCCCGAAAATCTTTCGGATTATTCCTCAAATTACAAATTTTATAAAGCGGATATCGCCGATAAAACGGCATTATCGAAAATTTTTATCGAAAATAAGATAGACTGCGTGGTTAATTTTGCTGCGGAATCCCATGTTGACAGGTCTATCGCCGACCCCGGAATTTTCATTAAAACAAATGTGGAAGGAACCCTTAACCTGTTGGAATTATCCCTAAAACATAATGCAGGGAAATTTCTTCAGATTTCTACCGACGAAGTTTACGGTTCGTTGGGCGCTTCCGGAAAATTCAGCGAAGAAACCCCATTATCGCCGCGCAGTCCTTATTCCGCTTCGAAAGCCGCGGCGGATATGCTTGCAATGTCGTTTTTTCATACTTATAATATGCCTGTTTTAATATCGAGATGTTCAAATAATTACGGACCTTACCAGTTTCCGGAAAAATTGGTTCCTTTAGTTATAATCAATGCATTAAATAATAAAGATATACCTTTATACGGGGACGGAAAAAACGTAAGAGACTGGATACACGTTTCCGACCACGTTAAGGGCATTTGTTCGGTTTTAGAGAAAGGTAAAATAGGAGAAGTTTATAATATAGGCGGCGATTCAGAAGCGGAAAATATCGATATAATTACATATATATTAGATAAGCTTAACAAGCCGCATTCATTAATTAAATACGTTAAAGACAGGCAGGGGCATGACAGAAGATATGCTATGGACTTTTCTAAAATTACCGCCGAAACAGGATTTTTGCCCGAATATAATATAGAAAAAGGCATGGATTCCACGGTAAACTGGTATATAAAAAACAAAAGCTGGTGGCAAGAAATATTATCCGGAGATTATAAAGAATATTATAAAAAAATGTATGAAAACAGATGAGGTTTTATAATGTTGAAGATTGCTCTTATCGGTTCGACGGGTATGCTCGGCATAGACGTAAATTCCGCCCTTAAAGGGGTAAATTTTCTTATCAAGAATTATAATTCCAATAACTTAGATATAGCCGACCCCCAAGCGGTCAACGCGTCCGTTAACGGTTTTAAGCCGGATTATATCATTAACTGCGCCGCATATACTAACGTGGACGGAGCGGAAGCGGAGAAAGAAAAAGCCGACGCCGTTAATAATATAGGGGTGCAAAATTTAGCCGAAGCGGCATTGAATACAGGTTCGAGAATTATACATATAAGTACCGATTACGTGTTTGACGGATCGAAAAGGACGCCATATACGGAAGACGATGAGCCTAACCCGATAAACGAATACGGTTTGTCAAAACTAAGAGGGGAAGAAGCTTTAAAAAATTCAGGGGCAAGTTATATAATATTAAGGACGTCATGGCTATACGGCAAAAACGGTAAAAATTTCGTGAACACTATTTTGAAATTGGCAGACAGCCGGAAAAAAATAGAGGTCGTGGACGACCAGTTTGGCAGTCCTACATATACAAAAGATGTGGCTTACGCCATATCCGAAATAATTATCAAAGACAATTCCAAAAACGAAATTTATCATTTAACTAACGAGGGATATACTTCCTGGTATAAATTTGCCGTAGAAATAATGAATGTTTTTAAAAGAACGAATTGCGAAATCATACCGGTATCTTCGGATAAATCGGTAAGGCCCGCCAAAAGGCCTGTTTACAGCGTCATGGATAATTCCAAAATTAAAGAAGATTATAACATAGAACTGAGACCGTGGAAAGATGCGCTTAAAAAATACTGTAACGATATAGGATATTTTATCATTTGAAAAAATTAAATTAAGATATATAATTATAATATCTAATATTAGATGCCTAAAAATTGTTTAATTTATAATTTTAAGATGGAGGCCGTATGAAAAAGTTTATTTTAACGGTTTTTATTTTTTTAACCGCTTCTTTTGCGGTTAGTCTTTCAATTTTAACTATGGCAAATGCAAAGATGATGCCCAAAAAGCCGATGGCGTCTAAAAATGCAAAATTAATAGCCCAGGGCAAAAAGCTGTTCTATTCTAAAGATATCGGAACCAATGGTTTTTCATGCGCTACCTGCCATGTTTACAGCGCGGGAACGTATATAAATTTACACGGAAGAGGAATGGTTATCAGGCCTATTAAAAATGCGGCAAAAAAAATGGCGGAATTCGACAAAATGCACCATATGCATATGACTGTTAAAATGAAAGATAAAATGTGCGTTAAATTTGCCCTCAGAGGGCATTTATCTAAAAGCGGCCTGGAGGCATTAACCGCATACGTGGATTCTTTGAAATAAAAAGTTTCGGAGACTTTAAATTATATTAAAGCGCTTTCGTTGAGAAGAGGAAGCGCTTTGTTTTTTATAAATCTAATTATTTAAAATTTAATGAACAAATCTTTTTTCGCTAAAATAAGAAGCAGGTTCCTTACCGGATTAACTATTATAATTCCGGGAGCCATAACTATTTTTATAATAGTGTGGCTTTTAAGGGAAGTTAACAGGATTTTTAACCCCTTCTCTATTTTTATAAAAAAATATATCCATATCTATATACCCGATATCGGTTTAATGCTTTTATTCATCTTAATTCTTGCTTCCGGTTTTCTAATTACCAACTGGCTCGGCAGAGCCGTTATAAATTTGTACGAAAACGTTATGCTGAAAATCCCGGTGGTAAATTTGCTCTATAAATCCACTAAGCAATGGGTGGATATATTTTCTCCGGGCAAAAGTTCGTTTAAAAAATTTGTGCTGGTCAGGTATTCCGGGGATAAATTTATATACGGTTTTTTAACTTCTCTTACGGGAATACAAGGAGAAAATAAAGACGATTACGGGGTAGTTTATATTCCGACGAACCATCTTTATATAGGCATGAATATAATTGCCAAAAAGGACGACATAATCGAAACCGGACTGAAGGTGGAGCAGGGAATACAGATTGTTCTTTCGGCCGGAATAGCGTTTCCAGAAAAATTGTAATATAAAAAGAATCGGTTTTTGAATGCATAATAGATTTTATATCGAGGAAAAAATAGAGAGTTATCCGGGGAAAGAGATTGTTTTGGAATCGATATCCGCGCATGTTAAAGCATTTCGCAAAAAAATAGGCGACGAGATTAGGCTCTACGACGGCTTTGGTACGGTTTATTCCGCTAAAATCGTTAAGATTTCCAAGAAAAATATTAATATCGAGTTGATATCAAGCAATAAATATTCGGAAGATAATATTAAAATTTATCTTTTCCTGCCCCTTATCACGTCTCATATAATGGACCAGCTTATCGCAAGGGTCTGCGAGCTCGGCGTAAGCAATATTTTTCCGGTTATTACGGAAAGGTCGATTAAATTAAAAAGCGAAAAAGAAATAAACTCTAAACTTTTTAAATGGGATAAAATTTCAAGAGGGGCTATGATTATTGCCGGAAAAAATTTTTCCACCGCTATAAATAAACCTATAAGGTTGGCCGACGCTTTTAAATCGGCGGAAAATTTTAACGCAAAATTAATAGCCTCTCCGGATGCCGGTTTACCTTTGAAAAATTATATAGAAGGCCTCGATTTAAAGAAAGATAGCATTATTATAGGAATATTTATAGGTCCGGAAGGCGATTTTTCCCCGTCGGAATTAAAGTTATCAAAAGAATACGGACTTACGCCCGTTAGATTGTCTAATTATATTATGAGCACGTTTGTCGCTTCTATTTATTCGGTTTCAAATTTAATTTGTTTTGCTTTTTCGGACAATAATTATGCGTCTTAAATTTATAGAACTGTTCGGATTCAAAACGTTCCCCGATAAAGTAAGAATACCCTTTCATCCCGGCATAAATATAATAGTAGGCCCTAACGGATGCGGCAAAACGAATATTGTAGATGCCGTCAGGTTTATTCTCGGGGAACAGAATTTAAAAGACTTAAGGCTCAAGAATATGAACGATATAATCTTTCACGGTTCCAATATACGCAACCAGTCATCCGTCGCCTTATGCAGGGGGGTATTCGAAAACGATTCAGGCGGCGCTTTCAGATATAAAGATTTTTCGGAAATAATGGCGGAGAGAAGGCATTTTAAGAATAAGGAAACAGAATACAGAATTAACGGAATTTCGGTTCCATACAGGCAGTACTTAGATTTTTTCAATGAAAGCGGCTTATCCAAACATTATTCTATAATAGATTCTTCTAAAATTAACGCGCTCTTAAATTATAAGCCTAATGAATTAAGGCTTTTTTTCGAAGAAGCGTCCGGAATAACGAAATATAAAATCCAAAAAAAATCGGCATCGAAAAAACTGGAAGCGGCCGTAAATAATCTACTTAGAATAGGCGATTTGTTTAACGAAGTTAACATGCAATTAGGCTTTTTGGAAAAGTCGTCAAAAAGATTAGACGAGTATAAAAAACTTGAAGCGGAAAAAAGACGTTATCAATTAGCCTTATACGACAGGACAAAAAGAAAAATAATATCGGAAATAGATAAATATAAAAAAGAGCTTGAAAATTATTCCTTACAACTTGCGTCGGCGTCGGCAAAAGAAAGTTCTATCCTTAGCGCTTTAACCGATGCGAAAACCTCTTTCGATAAGACGGAAGCGGAATATAAGCTTCTTTCGGATAAAAAAAACGTATATTTGGTAGAACTTGCTAAACTTAATTCAGATATAGAATACGGCAAGATAACAATAAACAGTTTAGAATCTGAAATTTCAAAAAAAATCCAAGAAATTGAAGAGCAAACTAGGTCAAAAAATATAAATGCGGAAAAATTATCTAATTTGAAGAATAATTTGGCGGCAAATGAATCGAATCTTAAAAATATCCGCGAAAAATTGAATATTTCAAATCAATCGGTTGCGGAGAAAAGAGGTTTAGTAATAAAAACAAAAGAAGGCATAGAAAATATAAACGACGAAATATTCGAAATTATAGAAAAATCCCAGAATGATAACAATAAATTACTTTTTAACAGCAAAAACATTAAAAATATCGAAACAAGAATTAACGATATAAAAAATCTTATGTCTAAAATTTCTGCCGAAATCGAGGAGGCAGGTAACGCTTTAAATGAAAAAATAAAATCGCTCAACGATACCGAAACGATTATGGAAATTTTAAAAAAGGAATATTCAGACAGCAAAATTAAGCTGTCTGAATATTCCGGACAGCTAAACGAATACGGAACAAGAAGGGACGGCTTAGAGAAAGAACTTTTAAAAATAGACATAGATATATCCAGGTTAGCCGATTTTATAGATAACAGGGAGGCGTTTTCGGAAGGAACTAAAAATTTTTTAAAGGCGAAGAAAGATTACGAAGCCTATCCTTTGTCGGACCTTTTAGAAATTGAATCCGGGTTCGAAAATGCCGTATCGGGAGGCGCCGGCGAAATACTCGAAGCAGTTTTGGTGGATAATATGGAAGATGCGGAAAAAGCATTAAACTATGTGAATAATAATAAAACGGGGGAAATAAAAATTTTTGTTCCCGGTATGAAAAAGGAAAAGCCCTTGAAACCGAAAAATTTGGCGGAAAATATAACGGAACAATTGGACCTCATACCGTTGAAATATAAAATTGCGTTAAACCGGCATAATTTACTTTCAGAAGATATAGGCATTAATTTTTATTATTATAATAATAAAAACGATATTCTGAAATATATTAACAAAACCGGTTTTTTCCCGGAGGTAAATATTATTACCGATGACGGCGTAATGTTTTTTTCCGACGGGTTTATTGCCGCCGGTAAAAATAAAAATCTCGAAAGCCAAAATTTATTTATCAACAAAAAGAAATTATCCGAATACAAAAAAATCAGGCTTGAAAAACAAAATGAATTAGACCGGGAAGAATCGCTGTTTAATTCAAAGCAGGCCGAAATTAGCGGACTCAGCGTTAAAATAGACAATCTTAGCGGAGAAATTAAGGCTAACGAGATGGCGGGATTAACCGTAAAAAACGATATTAAACACTTGGAAAGCCTGTTAATCAAATCAAAGGAAAGGCTCAATATACTCGTTAACGAACATAACAATCTTGAAAATGAAAGAACGGCAACCGTTAAAGAAGAGGAAAATTTAAAAGAAGAAATTTTAATTTTGGAAAAGGAACTAAAATTAAAATCCGGCGAGAAAAATAGTATAGAAAAAAAGCTGCAGGATTTTGAAAGCGAATTTGAAAAGGCGAAGGAAGACGAAACCGCGCTAAAAATAGAGATTAATTCTGCAGAACAGAATATTAATTTTCTCGGGAAGCAGATTAGAGATTTAGAATCCAATATTTTAAATTACGGGAAAAGGATAAAATCCCTGATTGAGCAGAGGGAAAAAACGTCGTTAGACTTAGAGGATACTATTAAAGATTTATCGTCTAAGCAAAAAAATATAGAAATTATAGGCGAATCTTTAAAATCGGCGGAAGGCGTTATTAAAGATACGGAAAATAAATTGGAAAAGCTGAAAGAAAGCATTAATAACGCGGAAAAGGATTTGGAAAATGCAAACAGGCAGAAACTTAATACGGATAAGAAAAAAGACGCGGTGCAGACCTACATAGATATTAATAACGAAAAACTTGCCGAGCTTGATTCGAGCAGGGATTTAGACGGCTTGCCTGCCGGATCCGAGCAGGAGGATAAGGAGTTTATAGACGGCATATCCGGCATTAATAACGAGGATATTAAAAAAGCTGTAGAAGAACTCAACGCAAGAATAAAAGAACTCGGCGATATTAATATGAATGCCGCAAAAGAGTACAAGGATGCGTTAGACAGGCTCGACTTTTTGGGTAAACAAAAAGCAGACCTTGAAAGTTCAATCGAAACTCTGCGGGGCGTCATAAAGCAATTAGATGCCGTATCGAAGGAGAAATTTAATTCCAGCCTTGCCGGTATAAGGCAAAAATTTAAAGAATTGTTTACATTTTTATTCGGCGGAGGGCATGCCGACATATTAAACGTGGTTTCGCGAAATCTTGACGGAGCCGACGAAAATGAAGAGCAGTCCGATGCGGATTTGTCCGGAATGGAAATAAATGCGCAGATACCCGGAAAAAAGTTTTCCGGAATAAATATTTTATCGCAGGGAGAAAGGGTTCTCGTAGCGGTAAGCCTTTTGTTTTCGATTTTTCTAGTGAAAAAAACCCCTTTTTGCGTTATAGACGAAGTGGATGCCCCCTTAGATTATGCAAATAATGCCAGATATAATAAATTAATAGAGGAAATATCCAATTATTCCCAGATAATTTTAATAACGCATAATAAAAAAACCATGGAAATAGGAAAAAATATTTTTGGCGTCACTTCCAAGCACCCCGGTATTTCCGGAATAGTATCCGTTTCAATGAATTAAAAAAACAAAAGGAGTTAGATATTAATGAAAATGTTTGAAAAATTTAAAAATTTAGCGGAAAGCCTTAAAAAGACGAAGCAGGAATTATCGGGCAAAATAAATTCTATCTTTAGCTCGGGTAAAATCGAGAGCGCAGATATAGATAAAATTGAAGAGGCTTTAGTCTTATCTGATATATCGTATCAGACGGCTTCCGAGCTCATAGAAGGCGTAAAAAAAAGAGCTTTAAAAATTAAAGATCCAACGCCGGATATTATAAAACAGGCTTTGAAAGAAGAAATAATTTCTAAAATATCGGTCGAATTTCCTGAAATAAAAGCGGACGGCGAAAAAAATATTTTTATAATAGTCGGCGTAAACGGGGTTGGGAAAACTACGACCGTCGGAAAGCTCGGGAAATATTATGCGGACAGAGGCAAAAAAGTTATCATAGCGGCATGCGATACTTTCAGGGCGGCGGGAAAAGAACAGATTGAATTGTGGGGCAGGAAAACCGGCATAGAAGTAGTTTCGGGCAAAGAAAATCAAGACCCGGCATCCGTAGCGCATGACGCCGTCCAACGGTTTAAAGAAAAAGATTATAACCTTCTTCTTATAGATACGGCCGGCAGACTGCATAATAAAAAGCATCTTATGGAAGAGCTGTCAAAAATAAAAAGGGTTATATCGAAGTCGTCGGGCAAAGAGCCGGATGAAGTCCTGATTGTTATAGATGCCGGCTTAGGGCAGAATTCTTTGGTTCAGGTTGAACAGTTTAAGGCTATTATGGATATTACCGGCGTTATAATTACAAAATTAGACGGTTCGGCGAAAGGGGGCATTATAATAGATATAATACACAGGCTAAACCTTCCAGTAAGATTTATAGGAACGGGAGAATCTCCCGATAACATATCGGAATTTTCTCCCCGAATTTTTACCGATGAACTTATTTAAACATAAGATTAAGCGGCTTATTTAATTTCTATTTTTTTAGGAGCGGAAGTTTTGCTTTTCTTAAGGGTTACTTCCAGCACTCCGTCTTTCAGCGATGCCCCCGCTTCGTTTTTTTCAACCTCGGAGGGCAGGTCTATTATCCTGTAAAAAGAACCGTATTGAATTTCCTGCCGGTAAAAATTTTCTTTTTTTTCTTCTTTTTCCTGTTTGTGTTCTCCCTTTATCGTAAGCTGGTCGCCGTTGACTTCTATTACGATATTTTCTTTGGGTATTCCCGGCACCTGGGCTTTAACGATGATGTTTTCATCCTGCTCTACGACGTCTACCGCCGGCTCTATATAACCGGCCGTGTTTCTTGAAACAGGGTTAAAAAAATCGAAAAAATTTTTTTCAATTTCGCTCCTTATAGGATAAAAAGGGTCGAATTTTACAATTTTTTTCATAATTTAACCTCCTTAACGCAAAAAAAATAATATATTTAATATACCTATCTTTAAATATACCATAAAAAGATTATTTTTCAATATAGGCAAACCGCCGCTTTACAAAATTTATAAAAAATTATAAAATCATACGATTATGGATTATAAAAAAGCTGGCGTAGATATAGAAGCGGGAAAAAAAGCCGTTTCCGATATCGCTTCTATGGTAAAAAGCACTTATACTAAAGGTGCGATAGATAATTTCGGATTATTCGGTTCTCTGTTTTCTATAGGAGAACTTAATTATAAAAATCCCGTTCTGGTTTCCGGAACCGACGGCGTTGGCACTAAACTTAAGATAGCTTTTGCCGCAAACAAACACGATACGATAGGAATTGACCTGGTAGCCATGAGTATTAACGATATCGCCTGTCTCGGAGCAAGGCCCCTTTTTTTCTTGGATTATATATCTACCTCGAACTTAAACCCCGATATTATTAAAGAAATAGTTACTGGAATAACCGAAGGGTGCAAAGAAGCAAAGTGTTCGCTTCTGGGAGGAGAAATGGCGGAAATGCCTTCTTTTTACAGTTCCGGCGAATATGATTTGGCAGGTTTTGCTGTAGGAATAGTAGAAAAAGAAGAAATTATCGACGGAAAAGAAATTAAAGAGGGAGATAATATCATAGGCATAGCTTCGAGCGGACTCCATTCCAACGGCTATTCGCTTGCCAGGAAGATTGTTTTTGAAATGATGGGTTTAAATATAAACGAACCTTTGCTTAAAGACGGAAAAACCGTAAAAGAAGCCCTTTTAGAGCCTACTATTATTTACTCGGAACTTATCCTGTCGCTAAAAGGAAAATTTAAAATTAAAGGAGTAGCCCATATAACAGGCGGAGGAATACCGGAAAATTTAGTGAGGATACTACCGGATAATACCGTAGCCGAAATCGACAAAGATTCATGGAGGTTACCCGAGCTTTTCGAACTGCTGAAAGAAAAAGGAGGGCTGGACGAAACCGAATTTTACAGGGTTTTTAATGCAGGCATAGGCTTAATTTTAGTGGTGGAAGAAGGCAAAGCGGACGAAGTTATTTCCTTTATAAACGATACGGTATATTTTCATTCAAGGCATTTTAGGTCATACAATATAGGCAAAATAACCCGTCCTAAAACTTTTGCGGGTAACCCTGCCGTAAACCTGTTATAAATAAAAAAATGCAAAAAAATTGTATCATTTTAGCTTCCGGAAACGGTTCAAACGCCTTAAATTTAATTAATCGGTTTTATATTAATAAAACCGGTTCAAGTTTAATTAATATATCGGCAGTAGTTTCAAATGTCGAGGGCGCGCCGGTTATAGACAAAGTAAAAAAAGCGGCGCCGGATATTCCGGTACTTTTTTTGCCTTATGCTTCCGTTTCAGAAAGAGAAAGTTTTGAAAGCGGACTTGAAGCCGTAATAAAAAAATATAAAGCCGATTATATAATTTTGGCAGGTTTTATGAAAATACTTTCGGAAGAATTTGTTTCGAAGTTTCCTTACAAAATAATCAATATCCATCCTTCCCTGCTTCCTGCCTTTAAAGGCAGGAATGCGATAAAAAACGCATTCGAATACGGGGTAAAATATACGGGAGTTACCGTTCATTACGTTACCCATGAGGTAGATGCCGGCCCGATTATATGCCAGGAAATCGTTAAGATAGAAGATTCGGATACCGTGGAATCGTTAGAGGCAAAAGTTCATAAAGCGGAGCATAAAATTTATCCGGTTGCTATAGAAACGGCGCTGGCCGGCGCGATCCGCAATATTAATTAATATAAAACCGTTTATATATTTAAAATTTGAAACCTTTAAATATCAGCCGCGAAAATATATTCAACAAATTAAAATTTATTTCCTACGTCGGTATTTTCGTAAATCTAATATTAACGATTGCCAAGTTTTACGTGGGAATCGTCGGGAATTCCGAAGCGCTTGTAGCCGACGGTTTCAATTCTCTCTCCGATATATTTGCCGGATTTGTCGTTTACGTGTCCTTTAAGATATCGAGCAAGCCTCAGGATAAAGAGCATCCGTACGGGCATGCAAAAGCCGAAATGATTGCGACTTTCATAGTGGCGTTGATATTAATCCTTTTTGGATTTTCGATAATAGGAGTTTCCGTTTATAAGATTTATTTTCATAAATTCGAAAAACCCGCTATAGATACTTTAATAGTCGCTCTTGCGACTATAGTAATTAAAGAGATACTGTATAAATGGACTTTAAGGTGGGGCAAACTTTTGAAATCGACCGGATTAATCGCCACGGCCTACGACCACAGAAGCGACGTCGTCGTATCTTTAGCCGTAGTAATAGGGATTCTTTTTGCCATAAAAGGATATTACTATATGGACCCCATAGCCGGAATAGTCGTCAGTTTTTTTATATTCCGGCTTGCCGTAAAACTTATAAAGGAGTCTATCGGCAATCTTATGGACGAAAGCCCCCCGGGTTTTGTCGTCGATAAGATAAAAAATATAATTACTTCCGTAAAGGGGGTCGAAAGAATTACGGATATAAAAGTAAGAAAATCCGGTCCCTATTTTTATATAGACGTAGAAATAGAAATCAATCAAAATATGACCGTTAAAATGTCCCACGATATTGCGGAAAACGTTAAGGGCAGTCTTATGTCGTCCAATATTTATATAAACGACGTTATGGTGCATATTAATCCTTTTGAAAATTGACGCGGCAGATGATAAAAGTCACATTAATACGTTTTAAATAATATTATAATGGATTAATGGATATATACGTTCAGATAAAGAACAGAAAAGGCGAAGTATTTAAAGTCGTTAATCTCGGAAGAGAAGAATATTTATCGTTTTTTAAAGAACGTCTGGTAAAAACATGCGAAACCGGCGGCGGCGATTTTCCGGTTTTTTTCGGTGAGTTTAAAGCCGGTAGTTATCTCGACATAAAAAAAGTTAAAAAATTAAAAGAAGAAGTTAAAGCCATAGCGGCGATTGTAGGAAAAGATATGGAAAATTATAAGGAAATTATACAAAAAAGGACGCAGTTGGAAAACGAAATTATAGACCGGTCATCCTTAAAAAGTTTAATGGCGATAGGCATGCAAAGGCTGGAAGAATTACTGGAACAGGAAGGCGAAAAACCGGAAGCAGGAACTAAACCGGAAACTGAAATCGACAGGGACGAAATTAGAGCAGAATTGGACTCTATGCGCAAAGAAATAGGCAAACTTTCGGAAAGAGAACGTTTATTGGAAGCGGAGAGGAAAAAATTTCAAACGGTATTCGATATCGAATCGCTATTCGATATTTTATCGGAAAGTACGAAATCTTCCTCCGGCATATACGTAAAAAATTGATGCATAGAAAGAAGCCGGAAGAATATTAATTTGTTTTTTTTAAATCTATTTTGTATTCGTTTATTTTTTTTCGCAGAGTATTCCTGTTTATACCTAAAAGTTTGGAAACTTTCAACTGGTTAAAATTATATAGATTCAGGATTTCTTCTATAATGATTTTTTCGGTCAATCCCATTATGGATTTATAAACGTCGTTAATTTCGGTATCTTTGACCTTTTCGGCGTAATTTTTTATCTTATGCCTTATAATGTCTTCAAACGGATTGATTTCCGTTTTTTTATCTTTTAAGCTTCTATCAATGCTTAAATTATTCTCGTCGTTGCCCAATATTTCTATGAAGTCCTCGGAATTTAATATAGACGAAGGAGACATAATCATGCATCTTCTTATGGCGTTTTCTAATTCCCTGATATTTCCGGGGAAATTATATGATTGAAGGAACGAAAGGGCATCGCCGCTTAACCGTTTTTCCGGGATGTTAAGCTCTTTAGAAAACTTTTTTATAAAGAAGTCGGCTAAAATAGGTATATCCGATTTCCGTTCTCTTAAGGGCGGCAGCGTAATTTCTATAACATTAAGGCGGTAGTATAGGTCTTCCCTGAATTTTGCGTTTTTAATCATCGACTTAAGATTTTTATTCGTAGCGGCAATAATCCTGACATCGATTTTAACCGGTTTATTGGAGCCTACCGGTTCAACCTCTTTTTCCTGTATTACGCGCAGGAGTTTCGCCTGAAGATTTAAAGGCATATCCCCTATTTCGTCTAGAAAGATAGTTCCGCCGTTCGCGCTAATGAATTTCCCTTCTTTTTTTTCGTTCGCGCCGGTATAAGAACCTTTCTCGTGTCCGAATAGTTCCGATTCGAGCAGTTCCGAAGGAACGGACGGAGTATTGACTACAATAAACGGCTTATCGCTTCTTACGCTGTTTAAATGTATAGCTCTCGCTACGAGTTCTTTGCCGGTGCCGGATTCTCCCAGAATCAATACGGTGACGTTGTTATGCGACAATTTGCCTATGGTTTTGAAGACTTCCTGCATAGTTTTGGATTTGCCTACCAGCAGGGTATCGAGAAAATCTTCAGACTTTTCTATCTTTTTATTTGCCGAAGTATCGTTCTTTTTTATTTTTTCTATTATGCCCAGAATTTCTTCCAATTCAAAAGGTTTCGTTATATAATCGTACGCACCCTGCTTCATAGCGTCTATCGCGTTTACCATAGTATTCTGGGCGGTCATAATTATTACGTTAGGCTTGTCATCCAATTTTCTCGTATAAGCCAATACTTCCATTCCGTTAATTTTTGGAATCCTTATATCCAAAAATATCGCAAAATAATCATTGCGTTTTATATGAGACAACGCTTCCTCTCCGTCTGAAGCGGTATCGATAATAAATTCGTCTTCCAGGAGTTTTTTTAATACGTAAACCAAGCTTTGCTCGTCATCGACGATTAAGATTTTTTGTTTTTTCATATAAGGAATATTTATTATATCAGGTAGGTATCAAGCAAATCTTCCTTGACCACCTTAGAAACGTTTTCCGGAACCGATATTATGGAATTCATATAGCCGAGAGAACTGACCATCGCAGGTCCGGATTTTTTATAGATTTCCGAATATACGGCGCCGTCTTTATAAAAAGTACGCGCGGGTATAAACTCTCTTCTTTTATTGCTCTTAATATACTCGAATGCGGATTTAGATTTAATTACCTGCATGCGGCTGTTTATTTTAATATGGCGGTTAATAAAAGGCTTAACGAATACCGCTAAGCAGGTATAAAAGGCGAGCGGATTTCCGGGGAGCATAAAAACCGGTATTTTTTTATTAATCAACCCGAATGAGAACGGTTTTGCCGGTTTTATGGCGACCTGCCTGAATTTAATTTTGAATCCGACGGATTCGAGTGCTTTTTCGGTAAAATCTTTGTCGCCGAAAGAAGCGCCGGCGGAAGTTATTATTATTTTGCTATTTTTTGCCGCATACGATAAAGTTTCTTTTATTTCTTTTAAATCGTCTTTGCATACGGCGTTATTTAAAACGGCGCATCCGTTTTGCAGTAAAAAGTTTTCCGCCAGTATTCCGTTAGAATTAAAGATTTTGCCGTATTTAGGCTTACGGTTAAAATCGATTATTTCGTTGCCGGTAGAAATAATCGATACGGATATTTTTTCATATGCCCTTATTTTTTTAATATTGCACGATGCTAGAAAGGATATGTTTTCAGGGGTCAATCGGGTGTTTTTATTTAAGATTATGTCTCCGTTTTTAATATCCTCGCCTTTTTTTCTGACATTTTTATTAGGTTTTACCGGTGCCTTTATAATCAGACGGCCGTCCTCTACTACGGCATCTTCGACGGGAATCACGGCGTCAAGCGTTTCGGGAAGGTAGCCTCCCGTCATTATGCGCACGGCTGAATCGTGTCTTACCGGGGTTTTTAATCCGTTTCCGGCATATATAACTTTTTTATCTATTTCTAATTTTAAGCCGGCGGTATTTATTTTTGAAACGAAGTTTGAATTTACGGCATATCCGTCCATTGCCGAGTTGTTTTCAGCCGGATAATCTACCTTGGATACGACATCGGAATAAGAAACTCTGTCTATCGAATCCAGCAGGGGTATGTTTTCCGGACTTAAATATATAGCGGCGGAATTGATTAAATTATACGCTTCATCGAACGGTATCATTTTTATCTGGCTATTTTAAGGACTTCGCCGGGGTAAATAGAATTAGGATTTTTTATATTATTCGCGGCCATGATGTTTTTAACGTTTTCATGAAATTTTGACGAAATAGCATAAAGAGAATCTCCGAATTTTACCCTGTAATGCAATAATCCGGCTTCCGTATTTTTACGGCCTCCGTTGCCGATATACGAGTATCTAATATTCGGTTTGCCGCCGCCTTTTAAAAATATTTTTTCGCCTGAATGGATATCGTTTCCTCTGATATGATTTATGTTTTTAATAAAATTCAACGACAGGTGAAATTTTTGGGATATGCTCCATAAAGTCATGCCGGGCTTTACTATAATGTAAGTTAAGCCTGCATTGCTATAATTTTTACTGGCATAATATCTGCCGGAGCCTCTTGCCCCGGGAATATTAATTCTTTCGCCTACTTTAAGCATGGAATAATTGTTAAGGCCGTTGTATCTTTCGATTGTTCCAAGCGGCACCCCGTATTTAGAAGCTATTCCCATAAGCGTATCGCCGGGTTCTACGGTGTAAACGGTATTAGAGTT
>JAKAKK010000020.1 GCA_021813525.1 bacterium | reverse complement strand
GGCGGAGTTAAATGCCGTATTCGGTTATTTTTCGGTTGACGCGGTAAAAACAGGTTTGATATTCAATGAAAGCCAGAGTTTGATATTGGAAAGGTTTTTAAAAAAATATAATCCAAAAACCGTCGTCATCGACCCCGTTTTTATTTCGACTTCCGGAAAGAAGCTGACGGCGGAGTCCGGTTATCCCGGTCTTTTAGCTCCGTTGTTGAAATATGCAACTGTAATCACTCCTAATATTAAAGAGGCGGAGCTTATTTCTGGAACCGAAATTAAAAATGTTGAAGGAATGAAGAATTCGGCAAAAATTATAAGAAAAAAATTTCCTGAAATTAAAAATATTTTAATTAAAGGCTCGCATATTATAGAAGAATCGGACGTAAAAAAAATATTTAATATAATACTTGATTCCAACGATAATTTTTTTATATCCGAAACCAAAAGATTAAGTTTCGATAAAGAAATTCACGGAACCGGATGCGCTTTTTCGGCTTGTTTGGCGTCTCTGCTTGCGAAAGGAGCCAAAATAGAATACTCTTTAGCGGAAACGGAAAAATTTGTTTCTAAGATTATAAGGGATTTTAGAAAAATACCGGACAATACGCCGGAAAAAAAAATTTATATTACGGGCAATATATAAATAGTAAGGTTATTGCAATGCGCCCTGAAGGATTTTATTAATTACGGGGAAAGGCCTGTATCCGGTGACTTTTTTATAAAGGATAAGTCCCTGATATATAAACAGCGTCGGAGTTCCGCTTACTTTTGCATTCATGCCGGACGACATATTGCTTTTTATAAGCTTCTTGGGCAGTCCGCTTTTTACGCATGCCTCTTCTTTGCTAAGGTTTATTGCACCTTTTTTTGCATGGGTTTTAAGAAAATAGTATAAATCTCCTATAACGCTCCAATCTTTTTGGTATTTATAAAGCAGGCTTCTTACAGGCATATATTTTCCCTGGAGGGCGGCGCAGTCGGCATATTCGGCGCCTTTAAAAGCGTACTTATGTATTAACGTCAGGGGAAAATCCCTGAATTGTATAAAAATCTTCCCGGTTTTGACATAATCTTCCATAATGCGCGGCAGGTCGTTTTCTTCGAATTTTCTGCACCAGTAGCATTGGAAATCGGTATATACGATAACAGTAACGGCGGCGTCGGGATTTCCTATCTGCCTGTCGGCATTGACGTTTTTAACAAAACTGTGGTATGAAATTGCCTCGGCATAATTTTGAGCCGAAAAAGCAATTATTGCAAAGGCTAAAGATATTAAAAAAAGTAGCTTTATAAAGCGCATATCAAAATTTTACCATATTGTTTAATAAAGTCAACGAAATTTATAAACCTTAATCCTGCAATAGAAAATATTTAGATGTTTCTTTTATACGTAAATACTGGATTCCCGCTTACGCGGGAATGACACCCGTTGGGTTAAAACCTCAATCCCCGTATAGTCATTCCCGCGTAAGCGGGAATCCAGAAAATAAGTTTCTATTGCAGGATTAAGGATACATTATTTCTTAAACGCCGCTGTTAGCAATTATATAGTAATTATCCCGTAAAATGTTGAAAATGGGTTTTATCCGCTCCGCAGACGGGACACACCCAGTCGTTAGGTATATCTTCGAAAGGCGTTCCAGCCTCTATGCCCCCTATGGAATCCCCTACCTCGGGATCGTAAACATAACCGCAAACATCGCATTGATATTTGGGTAAAGCAAGTTCTTCAGATGCCGACATTAAATTTCTCCTTTATCAGTTGAATGCATACCGAATTAAATTTTTTTAAAATGCGTTTTGTCTAATTTGCAAATCGGGCAAAGCCAGTCGTCCGGTATATCTTCAAAGGGCGTTCCCGGCGGTATTCCTCCTTCGGGGTCTCCTTTTTCAGGGTCATAAATATACGGACATGCCTCGCATAAGAATTTTTCTTTATCTTTTTCTGCTTCGATATTTTTATTTTCCGCATCCATAGTTAATTGTTTCTCCTTTAAGCGCCGGTATTTATATTTTTGCGTTGTTCCGGCCTTTTATTTAATTATACCAAATTTATTATTTTTTTAAAGTCGTATAATTGATATAATATTGATATAATTAAATGAATTATTTTAAGTTAAATTAAAAAGGAAAACGGGATAGAATAAGTGTGGATATATTTAAAAAAAAGCTTGTTTCGTTTATAAAGGCAGTAATTAAAGAGAAAAAAAATATAGATATATCTGACGAAGAATCCGAAAAACTTATAAAAAACCCGCCGGACGTTTCTTTCGGGGACTATTCCCTCGCGTCGTATTATCTGGCAAGATACGGCTTTAAAGGAAAACCGGAAGATATAGCCGAAGAAATTTTTAATTTTTTTGCGCCGAATTTTGCGGACATAGAAGAACTTTTCGATAAAATAGAAATAAAAGGCGCTTACGTTAATTTTTTCGTAAATAAAGAAAAGTTTGCTTCCTTTGTAGTCCGAGACGTTACGGACTCCGGCGGCGATTACGGCAGGGGCGCTCCCCAAAAGCCCCTTAAAGTTATAATAGATTTTTCCTCCCCTAATATTGCAAAACCGTTCGGCGTGGGACATCTGCGTTCCACCGTAATAGGAATGAGCCTGTCCAAAATTTATGAATTTTGCGGACATAACGCCATAAAAATAAATTATCTCGGAGATTTCGGAACGCAGTTCGGAAAACTTATAACCGCATTTTGCCGCTACGGCGATATCGATTTTTCCGAATTCGAAAAAGACCCGGTAAAAATTTTATACGGACTTTACGTCAGAATACACAAAGACGAACAAGCCGATGCGACGGTCGAGGAAGAAGCTAAAAACAGGTTTAAAACGCTGGAAGACTTTATATCGGTAAATAAGCGCAGTTTCGAGGAGTATCTCGGCGGCGTAAATAGCGTAAATAATATAAACGGCAAAAATATTGAAAACGGTTCCGGAGGGGAAGCGGATTCTGCTTGCGCGTCCGGAAACACGAAGTTATCCGGAGAAAATAAAAATTTTTTTTGCGGAACGCCGGAGGGACAGTATAATTTATGGAAACTCTTCAGGAAACTGAGCATAGACGAATTCAAAAGGATTTATGAATCTATCGGCATAGAGTTTGACGCATATGAAGGAGAGGCTTACAGCGCAGAATTCTCAAAAGATATTAAAGAAATTTTGCTGGAAAGCGGTATAGCCGAAATTAGCGAAGGAGCTGTAATAGTGAACGTTAAAGGAGTCAAGGCTCCCGCTTTGATTGCTAAAAGCGACGGAACTTCCCTTTATCTTTCGAGGGACATAGTTACTGCCGTATCGAGAATGGCAAAATATAATTTCGACAAGATGATTTACGTAGTCGGCTCCGAACAGGCTCTTCATTTCAGCCAGCTTTTCGGCATATTCGGCAAATTAAAGGAAAATATCCAAAAAATAAAAGATAATCCGAATTTTAAAAATTATGCTTCCATTATAGACGGCAGGCTCGTTCATGTTAAATTCGGAAGAATTATAGGAATGTCCACGAGAAAAGGCAATTTAGTATTTTTGGAGGATTACATAGAAGAAGCCCGCATTAAGGCTAAAGAAAAACTCGAAGAAAGACCGAAAATTTTGGGAGGCGACCTTAACGCATTGAACCCGGATATCGAACCGGGAGTTAATAAAGAACCCGCCGAAAGCGAAAATGAGCAGATATATTCGACGTCTTTAAAGGTAGGCGTCGGAGCCGTTATATTTAACGATTTAAAAACCAGACGGACTACCGACGTAAATTTTAGCTGGGATAACGTTTTGTCTTTCGAAGGGCAGACCGGACCGTATCTTCAATATACCGTTTCGAGGATTAACAGCCTAGTATCCAAACTCGGCGTACCGGATTCGAAAGGCAAAAATCCGGATGTTGCGTTTTCGAAAAACGATGCCGATTTTAACGATATTTTTTTAATAGCCAGGCAGATTGCCTTCTTCGGAGATGCCCTTAACGAAGCGATGGAGCAGAACGAGCCTTCGGTTTTAAGTTCTTACGCCCTTGAGCTTGCCTCTCTTTTCAACAAATATTATCAAAATTACAGGCTTATAGGAAACGCTAAAGACTATGTAGAACCTCGTTTTTTTATGCTGTCGGCGGTAAGAATGGTATTAATCCGGATTTTAAATCTATTGTGCGTTCCGGTTCTTGAAAGAATGTAGCCCGTTATTTTATAATCTAAAAATAAAAAAATGAGCCTCGAGATAAATAATTTAACCGTGGAATTATGCGCGGACAAGCAAAACGATAAGCGTATTAACGTAGCCGATTCTTTATTTTTAAACGTCGATGAGGGCGAGGTCGTTTCTATAGTAGGGGAATCAGGCAGCGGCAAATCTTTTTTGGGATTGTCGATTTTAAGGCTGAATCCGCCCCGCATTTCTAATATTGCGTCCGGAGAGATTAAAATAAAATGCAAATCGCAGGATAAGGAAATAGATATTCTGAAGCTGAAGCCGGATGAGCTCGTAGGAGTCAGGGGGAGATTGATATCTATGATATTTCAGGACCCGAATACGTCTTTAAATCCGGTTATGAAAATAGGAGAGCAGATAACGGAAGCGGTACTCGCCCATAAAAAAGTTTCTAAAAAATCGGCTAAAGATACGGCGATTAAATATTTAAACTCTATGAACATAGACGGGGAATCGAGATTCGGTTCTTATCCGTATGAATTGTCCGGAGGGATGAGGCAGAGGGTTATGATTGCCATGGCTATGGTTTTAGAGCCTTGTTTTTTGATTGCCGACGAGCCCACTACCGCTTTAGACGTAACGACCTCCCTTCAGGTTTTAAAACTTATAAAAGATATAAAAGAAAAATCTAATATAGGGGTGATTTTTATAACCCACGATTTAACCGTCGCAAGAAGCATATCGGACAGAACTTACGTATTTTATGCCGGACAGGTGATGGAATCGGGAAGCACAGAAGATATAATAAATAATCCGGCGCATCCATATACGGTTTCTTTAATTAAAAGCGTTCCGTCTTTATCCGCGGATTATATTCCCAAGCAGAGGCTTTTTACCATACCCGGTTTTCTCACGAAAGACGATTTTAGTAAAGGAAAATGCAGGTTTTACTCCAGATGCTTTAAAAGAGGGGATGAGTGTTTAATAGATATACCGTTAAGCAGTTTTAAGGGCGGCGGAAAAAGCGCAAGGGACGTAAGATGCGTAAAGGTAAAAAATTTGCAATAAATAAATAATCGGGTAAAAATATGGACGAAAATGTAATTTTATCGGTTTCCGGGCTCTCTAAACATTATAAATACTATAAAACTTTATTCGATATTAAAAAAAACGTTATTAAAGCCCTTGACGGCGTGTCTTTCGAAGTATTTAAAAATGAAATATTTGCCGTAGTCGGGGAAACCGGATGCGGCAAATCCACGCTTTCAAAGCTTATTTTGGGACTTACGGAAAAAACTTCGGGCGAAATATATTTTAAAGGCGAGCCGCTTGATTACGGCAATAAAAAGAAGGATTTCAGAAAAAAAATCCAGATACTTTTTCAGGACCCTTATTCTTCGCTTAATCCCAAAAAAAAGATTTATAAAATAATATCTTATCCCGCCGTTAAGAACGGCGTTATAAAAAACAAAAAAAAAGACAGAATAGACTTTGCGGCTGAACAGCTTGAAAACGTAGGGCTGCCCGAAAGTACGGCTTTCAGTTACCCTCATATGCTTTCGGGCGGACAGAGGCAGAGGGTCGGAATAGCGAGATGCCTGTCCGTCCGTCCGGAACTTCTTATTCTCGACGAACCTGTTTCGGCTTTAGACGTTTCGATATCAGCCCAAATTTTAAATCTGTTGACCGATTTGCGCAATAAAAACGGAATGAGCTATATATTTATCACTCACGATTTAAAATTAGTCAGGCATCTTGCCGACAGGGTATGCGTGATGTACGGCGGAAAAATAATGGAGATTGCCGAAACGGACGTTTTTTTTAACGCTCCGGCGCACCCTTACTCTAAAACTCTTATGGAATCCATGGAGTCTATATCTTTTACTCGTCCGAATCTTTGAACGTTTCGTCGTCGCTGATTAAAGAAAGAGTGCTTAAGTGGTCTATATAATCTTCGCTCATCCTTTTCTTCTCTTCTTCTTCAGCTCTAGACTGGCAGTTTATGCATAAATTGGAGTAAGGAATTATTTTAAGCCTTTTTTTTGAAATAGGTTCGCCGCACTCGTCGCAGACTCCGTATGTTCCCTCTTTTATTTTTAAGAGAGCTCCGTCTATTTCCCTTACTTTTTTTCTCTCCCTGTCTCCAAGCATATACATAAGTTCGCGGTCTCTTTCGCTGGAAGCGATGTCGTAATTATCGCCGCGGTATTCAGTCGAGTCTTTTGAAGAGCCTTCCTTTATGCCCGCATCTATTTCTTTAAAAATGTCCTTTTTCATTTTAACCAACGTTTTTTTTGCCGATTCTATTTCCGCCGGCGAAAAAGCCTGTTCGTCCTTATTTTCCTTATTTTTGTTTTTCATATATAAAAGCCTCCGTTTTATCCATTTTGTTTGTGACGAGGACAGATTTGAAATCTGTCCCGCTTAATATTATATAACTTGTCTTTTTAAAAATTTTTGAATAGTATATATTTAATTAGATTTAAAAGCAAGATTAAAAGTTAGGGGATAGAGGAGGCATTTTAATGAATAACGAAAGAGTTTTCGATTACGGATACGCCGGCAAGGAAAAAAAGGAGAAGGGCATAAGGACGCTTTTTCAAATCGACAGGGACAGAATAATACATTCCAGCGCTTTCAGGAGAATGAGAAATAAAACTCAGGTTTTCGGCGTTTTTACGCTTGATTATTACAGGACGAGGCTTACCCATTCTCTTGAAGTATCGCAGATAGCAAGGGCTATAACATCCATTCTAAACAAAAAATACGGCTTAAGTATAGACGCAGATCTCGTGGAAGCCGTTTCGCTGGCGCACGATATAGGCCATCCCCCTTTCGGGCATCTCGGCGAATATATTATAAACGAGGAATTAAAAAAAGCTACGGGCGGAAAATTTGGATTTGAAGCCAACGCCCAAAATATCAGGATACTTAATTTTCTCGAAAAAAAGTTTTACGATTCAAAAAACAATAAAATATACGGAATTAATCCTTCGCTTAAGACTATCGACGGAATTTTAAAATATAAACTGCCTTATTCGTTGTCCGATAAAAACAAGCATTTCATTTACGATAACGATATATTTATTCTTGAAAAACTTCACGGAAAAGATTTTGTAAATTACTTGAAGAAATATTCCGGATTTCTAAACGATAAAAAAAATAAAACTGCCAAAGTTCAATTTTTCGAATTTTCAAGATGCATAGAATGCCAGATATTAAACGCCGCCGACGATATCGCATACGCTACCCACGATATAGAAGACGGGGTAGAATCTAAGCTTATAGACATAGGCGGGCATTTCAAAGTAAACAAATATCTCAAAGAAAGCGGCCGGGTCGGAAAAGATTCCGTAAATAAAATAGCGGCGCAGGTGGATAATTTCTTTCTTAATCTCAGGAATATTTTTAAGATAGCGGAAAGCAAAGAAAAAGAACTCATGTATCATATAAAAGTCAAGACCGACCTGAAAGAGTTTTTTTCCAATTATATTTCAAAGTTTATTTTAAATATAGACTTGGAAGAAAGACAAGGCGGCATTGCAAAAATGAAATCAAAACCCGGATTAAAGAAAAAGGAAAACAGTTTTATTTTAGACGCCCCGGTAGATTTTAACGACGATTCATATAAATACGCCCTGATATGGAAAAACGGAGTCAATTTGGAAATCAGCGCCCTCAAGGAGATTTCCTACAGGCTCGTTATGGAAAACAGGGAAATACTTCTAAACAGGTATAAGGCCGAAAATATCGTAAGAAAGCTCTTTTCGGTTTTTTCCGACATTAAAAATATTAAACTTTATCCCGACGACTTTCAGGAACTATACGAGTTCGGATTTTACGGCGGTTTCGGAAAAGCTCAAAACGAAAACGCAGGTTTTAAAGTTATGTGCGCCGATTACATCAGCGGAATGACCGATATGTATGCAATGAAGCTGTATTCGTCGCTGTTCGACGCGAGGAGTTTCTCGGATACTCCGCATGCTTGAAATTACATAAGCAGGCTGTTTTCGACTATCTCGCATATAATATGAGCTATTAAAATATGATTTTCCTGGATTCTAGGGGTGTCTTTAGACGGAATTTTAATAAGGTGGTCGCACATTCCGGGTTCGGCCATTTTTCCGCCGTTCCCGCCGGTAAAACATATTATTTTCATGCCGATATCTTTTGCCGTATTAATTGCCGATAGAATATTTCTGGAGTTGCCCGAAGTAGATATTCCCCAGAAAACGTCGCCTTTGCGCGCGTTTGCTTCGAGCTGGCGCGAAAAAACAACCGAAAAATCGTAATCGTTTGCTATCGCCGTGAGATTAGAGGTATTAACCGTAAGGCTTTCCGCCGCGAGAGCTTTTCTTTCTTTGTAAAACCTTGAAACAAGCTCTGCCGCGATATGCTGGGCGTCCGCCGCCGACCCGCCGTTACCGGCGATAAAAACCTTTCCGCCGTTACCGTATGCGGAAATAATGGTTCTAGATATGTCCTCCGCCGTATTTAAAATCTCTTCGTTATTTGAAGTAAGCTCCAAGAGCGCTCTTGCTTCCGCAAATCTTTTTTCGATTGTATTTTTCATTTTTTCGGAATTCTCCTTCAGTTTACTTTATTGATTTCTTCATCGGCTTTAATTACCGAGTCTGCCATATCCTTTCTGTATCGTTTTAATTT
>JAKAKK010000083.1 GCA_021813525.1 bacterium | reverse complement strand
CGGCTTTTTCTTTTCCCTCTTTACGTTCTTCCTCTTCTTTTTCTTTATAAATCTCTTCTAATTCTTCTTTGGAAATAAGGTTGTCTTCAAGAAGTATATCGCCTAAACTTCTCGCCTTTTTTTTGCCGGAAGGGGTACCGCCTGCGGCAGGCGAAGCCTTCGAAGGACAGCTATTCTGCGCCGGGGCGGCAGAACTTTCCGCGGCACGAGTTTCTTTTTTTACTTCCGGCGGAACAGCGGCGGAAATAGAAGATGAAGGCGGTTCTGATGCCGCCGCGCCGGAGCCTTCAGATAAAGCGTTTAATTTCCTGATGAGTTCCGCATTGCCTTCCGGAGGCTCGCCTTCCGAACCTGTTTCCGATACCGTTATTATCATAGACTTAAGAATATCCATGGTCTTAAGCAGTTCGTCGGTCATTTCGGACGTAAGACTGATTTCTCCCTGCCTCAGTTTATTAAGAATATTTTCGGCGCTGTGGGCGAGCTCCACTATGTTTTGAAAGCCTAAGAAACCGGCTGAACCTTTTACGGTATGAGCGGCTCTAAATATCGTGTTTAAAATTTCTTTATTATCCGGCTGTTTTTCGAGCTCTATAAAATTTTCGTTAAGGCTCTCAAGAAGTTCGAGGGCTTCCTGAATAAAATCGTTGACAATTTCCTGCATCGAATCGTCTATCATTTAATATCACCCGTAAAATGTTAGCGTTTAATCGGGAAAAATTTTTGAAATCTTTTCCTGTAGGACTTCTGCCGTAAAAGGTTTGACTATATAGTTATTTACTCCGGCCTTAACGGCTTCTACGACGTTTTCTTTTTTCGCTTCCGCCGTAACCATTAAGAAAGGCAGGTCTTTTGTGGCTTCGTTTGCCCTTACTCTTTTTAAAAGCTCTATGCCGGTCATTTCGGGCATATTCCAGTCCGAAATGACGAAATCGTAATTTCCGTCGCCGATTTTAGACAGGGCTATTTCGCCGTTTTCCGCTTCGTCTATATTCGCGAAACCTATCTGCTTTAAAATATTTTTTATTATTCTTCTCATTGTGGAAAAATCGTCCACTACGAGAATTTTCATAGAAAGGTCGAATGCCATATTTGGTATCCTTTTAAAATATTTAAAATTATAATAAAAATTTTTATTTTTATCAACGTGTTATTATTTTAACCGTAAATATCTTTAACGGCTTTTTTTGCAATTCTTATAATTTCGTTCTCTTTAAACGGCTTTTGCAAAAAAGCGTAACTGCCGGAAATTTCCTTTTTGTCGGGCGTATTAGAAGACATAAGTATTACCGGAATTTTCTTAGTGTCCTCGTTTTCCTTAAGATTTTTTAACAGCGTTATGCCGTCCATCTGAGGCATATTCAAATCGGTCACTATTAAATTTATATCGTCTTTTATAGCTTTTTCTAAAGCCTCGAATCCGTCGGAAGCGGTTTTTACCCTGAAACCGGCATTTTTAAAAACAACCGCCAAAAATTTTGTAACGACTATAGAGTCTTCCACGATTAATACGGTATAGTTTTTCATGATATTTATCCCCCCGCCTACTCTTTTTTGTATAACGGCGTTTTGCCGAGTCCGACTAATTTGAATAAAGACGTTATGGAATGAAGCGATTCCGAATGTCCAAGAAACAGATATCCGCTTTTTTTTAAACTTTCGTATATATTGGTTATAGCCTTTTTTTTAGATTCGGCATCGAAATATATTATAACATTTCTGCATAAAACTACGTCGAATTCATTAAGTTTCTTTACATCTTTGGCATCTATCAGATTAACGTTGCGAAAAGAAGTCATTTTTTTAATTTCGTCCTTAATGGCGTATAAATCGTCGTCCATTTGAACGAAATATTTTTTTAAAATTTCCGGAGATGCGTTTCTAAGAGTATAGCTTCCGTAAATGCCTTTATTTGCAGAATCGATAACCTGCGTACTTATGTCCGAACCTATGATCTCGAAATTTATATTGGACGACGGAAAATTTTCTTTTATTAAAATGCCTATGGTATAAGGTTCTTCACCCGTAGAGCAAGCCGCGCTCCATATCCTTATTTTTTTATACGCGTTTTTAGCGGCCGCCTGCACAACCTGTTTTAAAATATCTACAAACACTTCAAGTTGGGGCATATCCCTGAAAAAACTTGTTTCGTTGGTAGTGACGCTGTTTAACAGTTCCTTCGCTTCTCCTGTTTTTTCGGGAGAATACTTAAGATAGTTATAATAATCGTCGAAATTCGATAGGTTTAAAACGGAAAGCCTTTTTGAAAGTCTTGTTTCCAATAAATATTTTTTCTGTTCCCCGAAATATATTCCGGAAAGTTCGTAAATGAGTTCTTTTAATTTATTAAAAACGTCGTCGGTTAAAACTGCGCCGGTATATTCCATGTATGTAAATGTTTGGATGATTTAATTTTTTATTAATTCCAAAGAAAAATTTCTTATATCTTTATCTTTGGACGAATTATATTTTTTCAGGATAGAATTCGACTTTCTTTTATCTAACGCATGTAATGCCCTCAACAGCGCAATTTTGACCATTTTGCTTTTTTCCTTCCGCAGTACTGAGGCAAGTTTGTCGAAACCGTTTTTATCTCCGGCTTTTTCAACCAGTTCTATTATTTTATATCTAAAAATATCGGAATAATTACCTGAGCCGAGAGCGTCTAAAAAAGCTTTGGAATTTTTTTCTCCCGATAACAAAAGGGACTCCAGATAATTAAATCTTATTTCTTCGTCGTTTTCTCTCAGCATAAACGCCGTTTCTTCTTTATGTTTGAGCAAATCGAAATTTTTAAGCGATTTTGCGAGAAGCCTTTTAAGGAAGACGGATTTAATATATTTAAACGCCTTGAACTTGGCATATAAATCGGAAATTTCTTTTGCCGTTAATTTTATTTTTTTATTTCCGAGAATTCTCAAAGAGTATTCGACGATTTTATCGTTTTTCAAAGAAAGTCCGTCTATAAAAAAATAGATATATTTTTTGCTTTTATTAAGGCTTACTAGTTCCGACATTGTTTCGACGTAAGCATCGATAACGTCTGGATAGTTTTCCCGGAGAAGGGCGTTAAAAATTTTTTCTTCGCAGGAAACCGCTTTTTTAAAATAGCCGAGCAAACCGGCGGCGGATTTTCTGACGTCGCCGTTGCCGTCTTTTATATAGCCGTTAATAACCGTATCTATTAAATGCCGTTCGTAATGTCCGCCTGAAAGTTTTTGGGCGTATTTTAAAAGCGAAAGTTTTATTTCGACGAAAAGTTTTTTATTTTTATAAAAATCTAAAAGATTAATTATATCCTTTTGCGAAATATCCGATAAAACGTCTATAAGGAGAGCCGTTTTATTATTTAAATCGTCGGACGGCTTTAACGATTTTATAAATTCCGTTATAAATTTGGTCCTTGCTATTTTCTTTATTATTTCTTTTATATAGCCGTATTCCGTTTCGTCTGTATTTTCGTTTTTTTGGTAATATTCAAAAATAAATTTGAATATTTTTCTCGATTTTTTATGATTTAACAGGGAAAAATAACACAAAATAGCATCTATTGCGTCTTTTTCTTCATAATCGTTAAGAGAAAATATGCTGATTTTTAAATTAGTCCTGGACAGTTTAAGATACATTTTTTCTTTACCGGCATTTTTTCCGCTCTTGTCGCATTCGCTTATAAGGCATATTTTATAAAGGCTTTTCAGTATATAAATTTTGTCTAATTTATATTTTGCGTTTTTATTCAATAGTTCCAGCAAAAAATCCGTTACATCGTCTCCGCCGATTTTAGAAAGAGATTCGGTAATTATATTTTTAACGACCCTGTCGTCGGTATTTAATAATATTTCCTTAAGTTTAGGAAAGGCCTTTTTTAATTTAAGTTCTCCTATTGAAAAAACGGCGGCGGATAAAACGAAAAAATCCCCTTTAAGCGCCTTGAATAAAATGTTCCCCAGGTCTATTTTTAATATCCCTGCGGATTCTACGGCATTAGCCATAGTAATTTCGTCTTTGCTTTTTGCGAGAATTTTTAAAGCTTTTTCGGGATAATCCGGCGGAGTAAATTTTCCGTATCTCATTAACTCGGCAATTATTCTGTCGTACCTTCCGTTGTTTTTGCCGGCGTAATCCGCTAAAAAATTGCCGTCCCGCACAGCCAGCCTTTTCAATGCGTCGAAAGAGTTGGAACGGAGTTTAATGCTGAATGACGGGGACGCAGCGGAATCCATGAGCATTTTAACCAGTTCCTTTTTTCCGCGGACGGTATCGGCTAAGGCGTTTTGGGCAGATTCGACGGCGGCCGGATTGTCGGAATCTAAAAGTTTTAATAACTTTTTTCTCCCGTCCGCAGTTCCCGTTTCTGCAATCTTTTCTATTTTCTTATTCATAAGATTTTAATTTAGCCCTCAGTTTTATAATTGATTTGGAATGTATCTGGCATATTCTGGATTCCGTCAAATTTAATATATTTCCTATCTCTTTTAATGTCAGTTCATCATAATAATACATCATTAAAACGTTCTTTTCAATATCTTCCAGCATATCTATATATTTTTTTAATATATTTTTTTTCTCGTCCATTAAAAGACCTTCTATTATTGAAACTTCCTTGCTTTCCAAGGCATCCAAAGATTCGGGCTTGGTTTTGTCTAAAGATATGAAATCTTTATCGTTTAAAAACGAAGCCCCCCTTATTTTATAAAACATTTCATTCAGTTCGTCTATACCTATAGCCAGTTCGTCTGCGACTTCTTCGTCGGAAGGCATTCTCCCGAGTTTCTGCTCTAATTTAGAATAAACTTTTTCTATTCTTCCGGATAATTCTCTGACGTTTCTGGGCATATAATCGAGTTTCCGCACGTTGTCGAGTATAGTTCCTTTTATGCGCGTTATCGCATAAAATTTAAAATTTTCGTTTTTTGAAGGGTCGAACTTTATCGCCGCGTCTATAAGCCCGAATATTCCGAACTCTATAATGTCGTCTTTATTTATTACGCCGTTAAATTTTACCGACATAAAATTGGCGACCTTGTTTACGAGGCTGAAGTTTTCTTCTATTAATTTTTTTGATTTATCGTCTAATTTTTGCATCATTACATTTTGTGACGGGCCGGAATTGAATTCCGCCCACACCATTTTTCCATTTTGTGACGGGCCGGAATTGAATTCCGCCCCGTAATCTAGAACGACATGAGAAGCCTGTTAAGAAAAAACTGAATATTGCCGTTGGACGTTTTATTGTCTTTCTGCGACAGTATATTGTAAGCTAATTTTTTAAAGCATACGGAAGCCTTCGAATCCGGAAAAATACTTGACGCCGGCCTCTGCATTATAACTGAACGGGAAATATTGTCGTCGCTTAGAATGTGGCCGAGGTAATTCAAATTGACCCTGAGAAATTTATCCGAAACAAGGCTCAAATGCTTATATACCTCTTTTGCTTCCCTTTCGCTTCTGACGTTATTTACTATTATAGAAAAATATTTTTCGCTGTATTTGGTGCTTAAAACTTTTATGAGGGCGTAAGCGTCGGTAATGGAAGTAGGCTCCGGAGTAACGACTACGTATATTTCGCTGGCGGCAAGATTGAAATACAGAACGTTGGACGATATCCCCGCCCCGGTATCTATAAGAAGCACGTCTATCGGGCTTCCTCCGGCGTCTAAATCGCCGGCGAATTCGTCGAACCTCGACATCAGCGTGAGCTTTTGCGGTTCGGAAAGGTTCGATAGTTCGGATATGCCGGAAGAAGCCGGAAGAACCATTATGCCGTTGGAATCGGTCATTATAATATCCCTCAGATGTTTATCCCCGTAAATAACCTGCGATATATTGTATTTAGGAATCATTCCCATTATCACCGAAACGTTTCCGAGACTCAGGTCGGCATCCATTATTATTACCCTTTTTCCCATAGAAGCGAAACAATACGCAAGATTGCAGACTATATTGGTCTTGCCGACTCCGCCCTTGCCGCTTGTAACGGAAATAATTTTTGTATAAGAATTTTCGTTTTTTTGTCTTTTCATTTTAAAATGCCTCTTGAATTTTTTATTGCCTCTTAGAACTCCGCCGGTTTAGGAAAAAATAAAGAATAAATATTCTCGGTCGTCGCTTCTTCGATATCTTCCGGAACGTTTTCTCCGGAGGTAATAAAATCTACCGCCGAGTCCTGAAGAAGAAGCAGGCCTGCAAGATTGCCGATACCGCGCGACTCGTCCGTTTTCGATATAATAACTCCGCTTATTCCGACCTTGTTCCTGAAAGATTCGTAAGCCCTCACCGCGTCTAAGTGTTTAAGGTGGGCGGGGAGTAAAAGCTCCGTATTGATTCCGTCCTTTAAATTGCCTATAAATTTTGACAGGGCGTTCAGCTGAAACAGATTATTGTGATTAACGGCAAAGGTATCGATTACGATAACGTCGGACTGCGAATCGGAAATAAAAGAATTTAATCCCTGCGGGTCTTTTAATGCGGAAAAATTTATCTTTAATTTTTCCGCATATTTTTTTAAAGTTTCGTAGCCGCCTATTTTCAGAGAATCTATAGTACAAAGCGAAACATGCAGATTTTTTTCGAATATAAATTTGGAACAGAGTTTAGCGGCGGTCGCGGTTTTTCCGGAACCGCTGTTTCCGACGACCGCAATAACGGTTTTTCCGTCGAACAGGCGGTTCATTTTTTTCCTTTCGACTTTTTTTTCTATTATTTTTTTAAAAAATTTTTTAAAATATTCTACCTTTTCTTCCTTTTTGAAATTCGTTAATTTTATGTCTTTAAAAAATATTTCGATTAATTTAGCGGATATATTTCTTTCGAATGAAATATTGTCCAAATATACGAGAAGGTCGTTTTCCGCAGTTCCTTTATTGGTTCTTTCGTCTTTCAGCAGGCTTAAATCGAACTTAATTTCATTCATAAACGCCTTGATTTCTTCGAACTTTGAATTTAAAACGTAAATAACCTTGTCCTCCACTATGCTGTCGAAATTGTCTTTTAGGAATTTCACGTCGTCGTATATGGGCGCAAGCATATCCTGATTAAATCCGCGGCTCTCCTTAGGCGGAGCTATATCCTCCTCTTTATAATCTATAGCGGCGACTACTTCGAGAAAAGGTTTTCCGAAAAAACCTAAGTCGTTGGAGCCGTTGACCTGTCTCGTAGAGATTATGACCGCTTCTTCGCCGAGGTCTTTTTTAATAAGTTCTATAGCGTCTTTTATGTCTAAAACTTCGTATCTTTTAATCTGCATAGATTTTTATATTTCTATAGTTCCTACCGGTTTTATTTTTACGTTAGGGGACAATTCGCTCGTAGATACGACGGAAATCCCCGGAGCTATTTCGTTTAAAATATTCTTTAAAAAAAGCCTTATGCGCGGAGACGTAAGCACTATCGGCGACATACCGGCATCAGCCGATTTTTTGACTCCGTCCCTTACCGCCGAAATTATTTTATTGTAATAAGACGGGTCGAGCCCCGAATATCCGGCTCCCTGTTCTTTAGTTTTATTATATTCGCCTAATATAACCGTTTCTAAATTTTTGCCGAGCGTAAGAGGCCTCACGGTATTGTCCTGCGTTATTAACGTTTTCGTAATAGTTCTTTTCAGCGCGCTCCTCACGTATTCGGTTAAAACCGCGGGGTCTTTCGTATTGGGCGCGTAATTATGCAGGGCTTCCACTATAGTAAGCATATCCTTAATAGGAACCCCTTCTGAAAGCAAATTCTCCAGAATATTCTGTACGGCGCTGAGAGAAAGAACTCCCGGAATAAGGTCTTCTACGATTTTGGGATATTTCGAGGAAAGTATATCGAGAAGTTTCTGTACATCCTGCCTCGTAAGCAGTTCCGCCGCATTATTTTTTATTATTTCGACTATGTGGGTCGCTATAACGGCGGGTATTTCCACCACGGTCCATCCCGCCATTTGCGCTTTTTGCTTTAATCCTTCGTCTATCCAAAGAGCCGGCAGATTGAAAGCCGGTTCTTTGGTAACTATGCCGGGGATGTTTTCCGTTACGTTGCCGGGATTCATGGCAAGAAGCTTATTGGGCATAGTTTCGTATCTGGCGACCTCTATCCCCTTAATTAAAAAAACATACTCGTTAGGTTTCAAATTTAAATTGTCTTTTATATGCAAAGGCGGAACGATTATCCCCATATCCGCCGCCAGCTGTTTTCTTATGCCTTTTATTCTTTCCAAAAGTTCTCCGCTTCTGGAGGCATCTACGAAAGATATAAGGTTATAACCTACTTCAAGCTCGAGAATATCTATCTGCATAGCGTTTTCGATAATCTGCGATTCCGGTATTTCCTTTTTTTCCGCCGCCGCGGTTTTTACCGACTCCGCTTTTTTCTTACCTGCTTCTCTAGAGATAAGATAAGCTATAAAGCTCGCGGTCGCGGCAAACAGGATAAACGGCCAGTGCGGAAGTCCCGGAATAATGCCGAAAAAGAATAGTATGCCCGAAGCGGTATAAAGCACTCTCGGATTCGATATAAACTGGGACGAAAAATCCTTGGAAAGGTCGCTTTCCCTGCTCGCCCTCGTCATTATAATACCTGCCGCCGTAGAAACTACAAGGGCGGGAATTTGCGCTACAAGACCGCTTCCTACGGTAAGAAGAGTATAATCGGAAGCGGCTTGAAGGAGCGACAAATGATGCTGAAATATTCCTATTAAAAGGCCGCCTATAATATTCACGATAATAATTATTATAGTCGCTACGACGTCGCCTCTTACGAATTTGCTTGCGCCGTCCATAGACCCGTAAAAATCTATTTCTTTAGTCAGGTCCAATCTTTTCTTTCTTGCCTCGGCATCGGTTATAA